>NZ_JAUBVF010000037.1:0-18181 GCF_036705685.1 Microcoleus sp. AT3-A2 | reverse complement strand
AGATAACAGCGGCGCAGTTAGCCCCCCAGCTAACGCTAGTCTCGGTTTAACAGGAACGACACCCAACCAACCACCAGTAGCGACACCTACTAACCTCACGGTAGGACCAAACAGCAGCGCCCCGGTGCCTGGATTGGGAGGAACCGACCCGGAAGGGCCGATCGCCTCTTATACCATCAACACCCTGCCGCCAGCGGCCCAAGGAATCCTGTTTTTAGGAGATCCAGCCAACGGCGGAGTAGCCGTGACACCAGGTCAAGTCCTGACTCCAGCACAGTTGCAGCAACTGTTTTTCCAATCCACAGGTAGCTTTACCGGTGCCAATTTTACCTACAGCGCCACAGATAACAGCGGCGCAGTTAGCCCCCCAGCTAACGCTAGTCTCGGTTTAACAGGAACGACACCCAACCAACCACCAGTAGCGACACCTACTAACCTCACGGTAGGACCAAACAGCAGCGCCCCGGTGCCTGGATTGGGAGGAACCGACCCGGAAGGGCCGATCGCCTCTTATACCATCAACACCCTGCCGCCAGCGGCCCAAGGAATCCTGTTTTTAGGAGATCCAGCCAACGGCGGAGTAGCCGTGACACCAGGTCAAGTCCTGACTCCAGCACAGTTGCAGCAACTGTTTTTCCAATCCACAGGTAGCTTTACCGGTGCCAATTTTACCTACAGCGCCACAGATAACAGCGGCGCAGTTAGCCCCCCAGCTAACGCTAGTCTCGGTTTAACAGGAACGACACCTCCGCCGACTCCAGCACCAGTACCAACGCCCACTCCCACACCATTACCAATACCGATTCCAGCACCAACACCAACTCCAACACCAACTCCCAACGAACCGCCAGCAGCCAACAATACTAACCTCACCCTAGAGCCCAACAGCACCGCGCAAATTCCGGGATTGGGAAAAAGTGACCCCGATGGGTCGATCGCCTCTTACACCATCAACACCCTGCCCTCACCAGACCAAGGAGTCCTCTTTTTAGGAGATCCAGCCAACGGCGGCGTACCCGTGACACCGGGTCAAGTTTTGACACCGGCACAAATAGGACAACTATTTTTCCAATCCACCGGCAACTTTACCGGTGCCAATTTCAGCTACAGCGCCACAGATAACAACGGCGCTACCAGTCCCCTGGCTACCGCTACTCTCGGTTCCACAGGAGCAACTCCCACACCAAATCCCCTAAACTTACCCCCAGTAACCAACAATGCTAATTTCACCGTAGACCCCAACAGCAGCGCGCGGGTGCCGGGATTGGGAGGAAGTGACCCCGATGGGTCGATCGCCTCTTACACCATCAACACCCTGCCCCCAGCGGCCCAAGGAATCCTATTTTTAGGAGATCCAGCCAACGGCGGAGTAGCCGTGACATCAGGTCAAGTTTTGACACCGGAACAAATAGGACAACTATTTTTCCAATCCACAGGTAGCTTTACCGGTGCCAATTTCAGCTACAGCGCCACAGATAACAGCGGCGCTACCAGCCCCGCCACTGCTACAGTTGCCGCTATCTCCCCGACTTCCAACCAACCGCCATCGGTTAACAATATTAACTTCACGGTTCCCACTAACGGCATCGTGCAGGTGTTGGGATTGGGAGGAAGTGACCCCGATGGGTCGATCGTCTCTTACACCATCACCAGAGTCCCCCCAGCCAACCAAGGAGTCCTGTTCCTATCAGATTCAGTCAACGGCGACGTACCCGTGACAGCCGGTCAAGTTTTGACTCCGGCACAAATAGGACAACTATTTTTCGTAGCCACAGTTGACTTTAACGGAGCAACTTTCAGCTACACCGCCACCGACAACCTCGGCAAAGTCAGCCCCACTAGCGCTAATGTTGCTGCTATCTTGAGGCCAGTTGGAACTGTTCCCCCACTCATACCTACACCCACACCAACGCCCGCGCCCGGTATCTCAAATCCGATCGCCGAACCAGATACCGACTGTTTGTGTCAGCCCATTATTGAAAAACCGGGAATTAACTTTGCGCCCCCGCAGCAACCGCCTGCAGTGGGATTTGTCCGGCCTATTTCACAATTTTCCGAGGGACAAACCACCAAAGGAACCGACGGCGATGACTTCATCGTAGACACCAAAGGCAACCAAAAAATTGTCGGTTTTGAAGGCAACGACCTGCTTTTAGGTGAAAACGGCGCGGACGAAATTTACGGCAACGAAGACAATGACACCATTTTTGGGGGCATTGACACCGATATTGTTTACGGAGACGAGGGCAACGATATCGTATTTGCAGGCAAACAGAACGACTGGATTGCGGGCGACTTAGGCTCTGACACCCTGTTTGGAGATCGAGGTGCGGATACGATTCTCGGAGACACCGGGCAGAACAACTCCCAGAGTCCTGACGATGCTCGCGATTTGATTTTCGGAGGCGAGGGTGCAGACCTCATTAACGGCAACGAGGGCGACGATACCATCCATACCGGCAAAGGTGACGATATTGCCCTTGGAGGTAAAGAAAATGACCGAATTTGGGGCGAACTTGGCTCCGATACGTTGTTTGGTGGCATTGGCTCCGACAGCTTGTTTGGGGGCATCCGCGACCAAAGTGCCAGCGACTCCCAGGGACGCGACTTGCTGTACGGAGGCTTCGGTAACGACTTCCTCAACGGCCAACAAGCCAACGATACGCTGGTTGCAGGCAAAGATAACGATCGCGCTTATGGAGGTAAAGGCAATGACATCATCTACGGTCAATTAGGCTCCGATACCGTCTACGGTGGCGAAGGAGCCGATACTCTGCTCGGCGACAGTGGCAGTTCCCAGTCCATCGGGGATCTCGGTGAACAAGACTTAATCTTTGCCGACAGCGGCAACGACATCATAGGCGGCGGGCACGGTAATGATACCGTGCAAGCAGGTAAAGGCAATGATTGTGTTTGGGGTGGCAAAGATAATGACCTGATTTGGGGCGAACTCGGCTCTGATACCCTTGTTGGCGACAGCGGCGACGACACCATGTACGGCGGTGCTCGAAGTCGAGCTAATGATGTTGGCGGTCAGGACTTGCTCTTTGGTGGCACTGGTGCTGATGTGCTGTTCGGCGATGAGGGTGACGATACCATCAGTGGCGGTCAAGACAACGACTTGATTTACGGCGGTAAAGCTAACGACCTCATAAACGGAGATCTGGGCGAAGACTTGATTTACGGCGGTGACGGCAGCGATGAACTCTGCGGTGGCGAGGGCAACGATACCATCTATGGCGATCGTGCTGATAACCGGGGTGTCTCGGTGGCGGCAAACGACCAGCAAGACTGCATCAACGGCGGTGACGGCGATGACTTGCTCTACGGCAACGAAGGCCAAGATACTATCAACGCAGATGCTGGCAGCGATACTCTGATTGGTGGTAAAGATAGCGACCTTCTCAATGGGGGCGCTGGAGATGACTGGCTGTTTGGCGACTTGGGCGAGGATACTTTAATTGGAGGTATGGGGAGTGATCGATTTGTGTTGAGTGCTGATGGCGGCACTGATACTGTCATTAACTTCGAGATAGGCGTGGATAAGTTTGTTTTGAGCGACGGGCTGAGTTTCCAGCAGTTGCAATTTAGCGCCACTCCGAACGGTACGTTGCTGCAAGTAGCAGGAACCGATCGGGTTTTAGCGAATCTGGTTGGGGTTAACGGGGCGATCGGCTCCTCGGATTTCCTGCCAAATCTCTCTGAACTCTAGAATTGGCGGCGAAAGTCTCCTGTTCTGGCGAACAAAACGCCACAGAGTTCTGATCTGCTGTGGCGTTCCTCACAATACTCAATCCGGGTTAGAAACTTTGTAGCGCTACGCCCTTGACATCGCTCTTACAGTTGCCTTTTGTCCGTCTCTAAAATGCTAAAAAATAAATGTGTATTCAAGCAGGATTTGGTATAATATCAAATCTGTTAGCCTGGGGATTATTCATAAATTTCTTATCTTTATCGGCGTGAATCAGGGTCAATCACTTGTCATCTGCGGTGAATAAATTATCTTTTTTTACCGCAGATACAGGCAGATAAACACAGATGAACGCAGATGAATTATATTGATTTCTGTTGCACCCTCCATGATTATTGACTGGTTTTTACGCCCGACAAGGCTACCGGATTTGTATAACTTTGTATTGGGTTTTTCAGGTGTTCCCAGGTACACAAGGGTTGGTAGCTCAAGTTTTTACTAGCAACTAATTTTATTGTGTTTTGCGATCGGGCTTAAGAGCCAACTAAGATTTATCACTAATTCCCCATTCCGATTCCATTGATTCACAATAGAAGGAAAGAAGACATACAGGGATAGCTATTTTTTCCTTTTTCTTGGCGAAGCCCCAATTCCCCATAATCAATTCCAATACTTAGCTTAGGATAGCGAAATCTGCTTACGTAAAAACAGCCGGCGCGGCTGGCCGAACAGCCAACCAGTCCAATTCCAATCCACCTGTTGCAAGCGATAGCCGGCCTGATAGTACAACTGTCGCGCCGGGTGATTATTTTCCAGAACGTGGAGGTAAATCTCAGAAAATCCCCATTCTCTGGCTGTCTCCTCGCAGTTGCTGAGCAATTGTTGAGCAATCCCTTGCCGCCGGTACTCCGGGTGAACAGCTAAATTCGACAAATAAGGATAGTCAGAATTAGGGATTTGCCAAGGAAAGCGAGAACGCAAAGCCATTTCTACTGTTCCTGCCATGCGCTGAGCTCGGTGCGCTCTAGAATTCTGCGTTCCCTCCTCGCGCGAGACTAGCTCAGCAACCAGACAAATGTAATGTTCTGCCTTAGAACGCAGTCGATTTTTTAAATCTTCGTAAATGCCCAAACGCAACACCGGATACACCCATTCTACAAACCCCTCGCGGGAGTGAAAGCTCATGGCTAAAATATCAGCTAGCTGCGTTAAGTCGTTGGGCGCAGCCACCCGGATCGAAAAACCAGAAAGTCCGGGAGTTTGTTGTTGGTGAGATGGTGAGGAAAAAAATGAAGGATTCACAATGCCAGGCCACTATATTAATTTTTTTACGCGGGTTTCTAAGCTACCATCTTAGAAAATTTACTGAGGTTATACTGATCTTATAACGTAACTTATAGGCAGAGTTTATTAGCCAGATTAAATTACATTTTTTTGTGCTTGACTTTAAGTAGTATGTGAGGTAAATGGAAAATTTTTAGGATTTAATTAATACTCTAGTTATGAAAAATAAAACTCATCCCCTAATACTAGATTTGTGGATAAGCTATTTGGCCTTTAAATGGAAGCTTGATCCCTGGTTTTCGGCCGGCATCATAAGAGTTTAAGTAAACAGTAGCTTACAAATTAAATGCGCGACAGCTTAGCGGGCAAGGTATTAAAAACAATCACAAAGGTTTTAACGTCAGGTTCCCGGAATCCTACCGCTCTCTGCTTACGGAAATACCCGATCGAATATAATTTATCCGTCAAGCGGTAGTTGAAAAACTCAACGACTGACCATACTAACACCGGGCACGATCGCGCGTCGGATGTTCCCCGCCGCCTCCGGGCCTGGCAACCCAGCTTTCAGCAGTTCTGGGCTATCCATCGCCCATCCCCCATCGAACCGGCCTTACCTGTTGAGCTAGGGGGTACTTTTCCCACCTCCAATTTAAATTTGGATGCCTGGAAACTGTCTGCTGGGGTTTTCCCCGTCGGTTCGATACTCTGCTGCGCGCGAGACCTTCAAAACCTCGATCGAGCTGATTGACCCTACCCAAAAACCGATACAAGCCACCAACACTCCACGTGGAGAGATCAAAATTTTAGACCCTAGTTCAAGCTCCGCGATTCATCTGTGGAGTAAATCTAAAATCTAAAATCTAAAATCTAAAATCGACTGACCGGTTTCCACAGAGTACATCCCTAGCTAAGATTAACAGATGGATGCTCGAGCTTGCGGTGTTTCGGCGCAGTAATTGGCTTGGGCGTTGGTCTGCTGAACGCACAAAAAATGCCGAGCTCGGGGAAAAAAGTGGAAGTCTAACTAAAATGGTACAGCAATTGCGTCACTCCCACAGACACCTGTGTGGTCTGTGGGCCACCCCGAATATCAGTCAGGGGCTCGGCGCCGGATTGTGGTCGCTATCCTTGGCTGACTGTTAAAGTTGCTGTTATTTGTGGGAAAAAAACACAGGCGAAGAAGTTGGTTGTCTATTATATCTTTCTGCGAGCAGCTTTCACATACCAAATAAAACAGTCCCAGGAGCCTGGATCAAACATAATTTTGGCAAATCAACTCACAATCAGGACGGTTATTCCTATGTATTCTGAGATATCCAGACGGCAGTTAAAATTGCCAGATTTGTGTTTGATCTCCTGCTGCATAAAGGTAAGGGGTGAAACAAAATTATCGGGAGACGAGTTTATGTGAATATCATTAAATAATAAAATTGGGGTGCACGACAGGTAACTGTGGTTCAGAAGAATTCCGAATTGAAAACCCAGACATCAAAAATAAAGGTTGATGCTTGCCTCGGCCTACTCACAACAACTTCATATCCACGAATTATTGTGATATCCTTTTTCCAAAATAATGGCACTCTAAGCAAACTCCCAACCCTTATGTCATCAGTCATTCGTAATCGAAAATTGAAAATTGAAAATCGAAAATGGTATGACTTCAGCAATTTAAATCGGCGAATTCTTCCTTTAATCAGACTTATTAAATTGAACAGCCCCGGGGCACAGGAGAACGGTGCATGAATTCCCAAGAAAATCCTAAGCTAAAAATTCTGATCGTCGATGACGAGCCAGATAACCTCGACTTGCTTTACCGCACCTTCCATCGAGACTACAAAGTGCTCAGAGCCGAATCTGGCCCCGCTGCTCTCGAAATTTTGGCAAAAGAAGGAGAAGTAGCAGTGATTATCTCCGACCAGCGAATGCCAAAAATGAGCGGTACGGAGTTTCTAAGCCTGACGGCGGCTCAATACCCCGACGTGATCCGAATTATTTTAACTGGCTATACGGATGTTGAAGATTTAGTTGAAGCTATTAACGCTGGCAAAGTATTCAAATACGTTACCAAGCCTTGGGATGCTCAAGAGCTGATAAATCTTGTCAGTCAAGCTGTTGAGACTCACAATCTTCTGAAAACGCGCACCAATGAACTGCGCCGTGCTTTGAGCCAAGAATCGCTGCTTTATGCCGTTACCAATACTATCCGATCGGCTCCCAATTACCAGCAAATGCTGCAAAGAATTGTGGAAACTGTCGGGCAGATGTTTGAGGTGAGTTGCTGTCTGCTGCGCCCGTTCCAAGACGGCCGGGTGGCCGATGAGTGGTTCGTTTACCAGAAGGCAGAAACTAAAGAGCTGCGGGGCGATGAGGAATCGATACCAGGAGATGCTTCTGCTGCCGAACTCTCTCCCGATTTACTGCCGGATTTGGTTTGGGAAACTCTGGATGTGGAGGTGATTCAAGATGCCCAAACTGACGATCGAGTTTTAAACTGGGATAATCAGCAACGACAGCAGGCTTACGAAGCTGCAAATATTCGATCGAGCTTGATCGTACCACTGTTTTACAAAGTGGAACTGATGGCAGTCTTGGCGCTGCACCAGTTTGAGGAACCGCGCCAGTGGCAAGACCACGAGGTACAGTTGGTAATTACGGTGGCAGACCAAGCGGCTTTGGCGCTTTCTCAAGCCCGGGCTTATGAACAGGTGCGGGCGCTGGCCAAGCGCGAGGCCTTAGTCAATACTATTACTACGGCAATTCGATCGAGTCTCGATCCCCAAAATATTTTTGCAGCCATTACTCAACAACTCGGCCAAGCTTTGCAAGTTGACGGCTGCGCCCTATCTCTGTGGACAGAAGACGATGAATACGTCCAATGCGTGGGGCTATACGACACAGAGAGGGATACCGTGGCTGTAGAACAGGGTTTTATTGACAATCCAGAGGTAGTTGCGAACTCTCTGGGCTACGAGACGGCTTCGGACGATGCTGCTAACACTCGCGCCTGGGTTTTTGCCCATCCTTCTTTGCCACAGTCTTTGGTGCCGATTCGGGGCAATCCGGTGTTGCTGCAAGTTATGGTATCAAAAGAGCCGGTGGCGATCGAAGATCTCGACGAACACCCCGAGTTAAATGTTACAGAACTGCAAGTTCGATCGCCAGCCCGCGCCCTGTTAGTCGTTCCCTTACTCTCAGAAGGCAAAATCATCGGCAGCATTTCCCTGCGCCAAAATCGCAGCATCCGCCGCTGGAACATCTCAGACATTGATCTGGCTCAAATAGTCGCAACTCAAGCTGCTCTGGCCGTGCAGCAGTCGCGCCTCTACCAGACTACCAGACAGCAGGCAGAACGGCTTCTGGAAGCCGATCGGCTCAAAACCGAATTTTTCCAAAATATCTCCCACGAGTTCCGCACGCCTCTAACTTTAACTATCGGCCCTCTGGAATCAGCTTGCAGGCGTAAAGAAGACTTACCCTACGAACAAGCCGTAATCGCTTTGCGTAATTCCCGCCGCCTCCTGCGCTTGGTAAATCAACTGCTGGACTTGCAGCGGCTCGATGCCGGACGGATGCAGCCGAGTTTCCGCCCCTGCGATTTGGTCGGTTTCTGTTACTCTACCGCAGAGTCGTTCCGCGCCTACTGCGAGAAAAAAGGACTGCACTTAATTACCCAACTGCAAGAATGTCCTTTACTTTATTTGGATCTGGAAAGATTTGACAAAGTTATTTACAACCTGCTATCAAATGCTGTTAAATTCACCCCAGAAGGCGGAACTATCACCCTGAAAGTTGAATCGGCCGGCGCTCACTGCTTGTTGCAAGTAAAAGACACGGGGATCGGCATTCGCACCGAACAAATTCCCTATTTATTCGAGCGGTTTCACCAAGCAGAAGGTTCAGCTAGCCGTTCCTATGAAGGCAGCGGTTTAGGTTTGGCACTTGTCAAAGAATTAGTCGAACTCCACGGCGGTCAAGTTTCAGTTGAGTCAGTTTACGGAGAAGGTACTACTTTTACCGTTTGGCTGCACTTTGGTTCGACTCACTTGCCCCCGGAACAGGTACTAGAAATACCTGCGGAGTTTCACTCATCGAAAGCTGCGGTGGAACTGGCCGATGTGGAAGCGGATTTATCGGAAAATGAGGCTGAAAATCATAACTTTGAGGCGCTCCAACCAATCAAATCAGAAACAGCAGTGGGAACGGTTTTGGTGGTTGACGACAATCCAGATTTGCGCTTTTATGTGTCGGCAATTCTCCGAGATTCCGGCTTTGCAGTTTTGCTGGCCCGCAACGGAAAAGAAGGATTTGCAGTGGCGAAAAAACGTCGCCCTAATTTAATTATAACGGATTTGATGATGCCTTTGATTTCGGGCTTGGATTTGATTCGCATGATTCGAGAGGATGAGGAATTGCAGGGAACTCCGGCAATTTTGCTGACTGCTAAAGCCGACGAAGATACTCGAATTGAAGGAGTAGAACGGGGTGCAGATGCTTATTTGTCTAAGCCTTTTAATGATCGAGAATTGTTGGCGGAAGTGCGGAATTTGATCGCCCTCAAACAAAACGAGCGCCGAGTGCAGCAGTTGAACAGTTATTTAACTGAGTCGGTGCTGCGCCGATTTTTGCCGCCGGCGATGGTGAAAGCCGCAGCGGCTGGAGATTTGGCCTTGGATTTGCGCCCGGAACCGCGATTGATTACTATTTTGTTTAGCGATATTGTCGGTTTTACTCAAATGGCAAATACGCTGCGATCGCGCCGGGTAGCTGAGCTGTTGAATGAATATTTGGCGGCAATGACTAAGGCTATTTTTGACAGCGGCGGTACGGTGGACAAGTTTGTTGGAGATGCGGTAATGGCTTTCTTTGGCGCGCCGGAGGAACTCACGCCTAATGAGCAAGTACGCCGCGCTGTGGCTGCTGCGGGACAAATGCTGCGAGCTCTGAAGGAGCTTAACAACGGCTGGTTGGAGCAGGGAATTGTTGGGGAAAATGGCGTGCCTCCGGTGCGGTTTCGCTGCGGAATTCACCAGGGTACTGCGGTGGTGGGGATGTTTGGCGGCCCTGATCGATCGGATTATACTGCGATCGGGCCGAGCGTGAATATTGCCGCCCGCTTGCAAGAGGTGACGGAACCAAACACGGTGCTAATTTCGGCGGCGGTGGCAGATTATGTTGAGGAAAATCGCATTGTTAAATATAAGCCTTTGAAACTAAAGGGAATTGATGAAACGGTATTGACTTTTTTACTAAATTGTGATTAGTCATTAGTTGTTTGTTAAGTATTATATGTTGATATCCCACACACAATCTCGGAAACAACCTATTCGTAAATACAACCGATTTCAACTGAGTGAAGTACCTTCACCCCACCCGCCCCAAGGCTGTTTCATATCGATTCCGGTGCAACCGGAATCGATATCAATTGTTTAATCTTTAACCTAAAATTTACAATCGACTCACCAAAGTTCAAGCTCCAAAATGGCGGTTGTGAAGTCAAATCTAAAATCTAAAATCTAAAATCGACTGACTTTCCTTAATCAATTGTTTAATCTTTAACCTAAAATTTACAATCGACTCACCAAAGTTCAAGCTCCAAAATGGCGGTTGTGGAGTCAAATCTAAAATCTAAAATCTAAAATCTAAAATCTAAAATTGACTGACATTCCTTGCTTCCATCTATCAAAAGAGGGAGTTTTTTTAACCGTTGGTCGGCGGATAACCTCTCTCTAGAGAACGGTTCAGCCGATCGCTCTGATCGAGTAGAAATAGAATGTCATATCTGATTGTGTATTGTATGAAACTGAATTCTTTTACGAAACGGCTTTCGACTGTCGGGCGCTGGATGGCTGCAACTGTGCTTTGCGTGTCAGCGATGGCCTTCGTGTGGTCTGGTGTGTTCTTCTCCAACACCGCAGCAATGGCCTCTCCTGCTGTAAACTTGATCGCAGCAGCAGATGCGGGCGATGTGGTTCAAGAAAAAGCCAGCAAAGATGCTGGACGAGCCAAGAACTTCATCCGAGATACAGAAGATAAAGTTAAGGAAACTGCCAAGACAAATGCTGCTAAAGTCGATCGAGCATCGGAGGATGGTAGTGTCGTAGAGCGCAAAGCTAAGAAAGATGCGGCCACAATTGAGAAAAGAGCATCGGAAGATTCAGCTCGGACTCAGGAAGCAGTAGATAATACCAAGAATGCTGTAGAGCGCGCTGTTGACAGCATCAAGGATGTTTTTAGCAATTAGAAAATAAATAAGTAGGTAAGTGCAAAGCCCTTGTCTACTTAAGTAAGCGGGCATGAATAAACTGATGTGCGGGGCGGGTTTTGACCTGAAATAAGTCGGATAGCAAGAGTTACTTGCACTCACCCGCCCACCATATCTTATGGTTTTGTCGCTCTTGTCTGCTTACTTGAAACTGCAAAGTTGACGTAGCTTAAGCAAAATCTCTAGAGGGTTTGTAGAACTAACCCCAAACCATGCTTTAAAATTGCCGCAAAAAGCGCAAATCGCTAGCATAAACCCGGCGAATGTCGTCGATTTCATAAAGTACCATTGCGAACCGCTCGACACCAAAACCGGCCGCAAACCCAGTATATTTTTCTGGGTCTAAACCGACTCCTTTAAGAACGTTAGGATCGACCGTTCCGCAGCCCAAAACTTCCAGCCATTTGCCGTTCCACTGCAAATCAACTTCGGCAGAAGGTTCCGTAAACGGAAAGTAACTTGTGCGGAAACGAATAGGCAAATCTTGCCCGAACATTTGCCGCAAAAACTCTTTAATTGTGCCTTTCAAGTCAGTAAATGTCAGACCTTCACCAATTGCTAAAAGCTCAATTTGGTGAAAGACTGCTGCGTGAGTAGCATCGACAGTATCGCGGCGGTAAACGCGGCCGGGAGAGACAATCCGAATCGGCGGTTTGCGCTGTTCCATGTAGCGAATTTGCACTGATGATGTCTGAGTCCGCAGCAAGTCCCCGCCTGGTAGGTAAAATGTATCTTGCATATCCCGCGCTGGGTGGTCTGGCGGGGTGTTCAGCGCCTCGAAGTTGTAATAATCTGTTTCCATTTCCGGGCCGTTGGCGACGGTGTATCCGAGGCCGACAAAGATATCGAGAGCGCGGTCTATGACGGCGTTTAAGGGGTGAACGCGGCCTTGGGGGCGAAAGATCCCCGGCATCGTGACATCGATGGTTTCTGAGGCTAATTTGGCTTGGATTTGGGCGGTTTGGAGGGCGGCGCGCTTGTCTTCTAAATCGGCTTGCAGGGCTTCTTTGACTGTATTGGCGATCGCACCTACTTTGGGCCGCTGGTCTGGCGACAGTTTGCCCATCATGCCTAAAATTTGAGAGAGTTGGCCTTTTTTGCCGAGGTAGCCGACGCGCAACTGTTCGAGTTGTTCGAGGGTATTGGCAGTGGCGATCGCACTTTTTGACTCTTGGCCGAGGGTTTCTAGTTGAGTTTCAATGTCGCTTAGCTGGACAGTCATTTTGATTTTAGATTTTAGATTTTAGATTTTAGATTGATGGCTGTTTTGGGCCAAGTTGAGTTTAGCGCAATTTTGGCTCGACAGTCTTGTTGATTTTAGATTTTAGATTTTAGCTTTTAGATTTTCGGCAGTTACGGATAATTTGTAATAGGTAATTCGATGTTAGAGCGATCGCCCTAGTTGAATCTAGTTTAGTATTGTTATAAGGCCTATAAAAATTTCAATGAAACTTTTAATTAGCAACGACGACGGCATCTTTGCACAAGGCATCCGCAGCCTCGCCAACGCTCTCGCCACCGCTGGCCACGACGTGAGTGTAGTTTGTCCCGACAGAGAGCGCTCCGCTACCGGCCACGGCCTTACCTTGCACCAACCCATCCGCGCCGAAATTGTCGAATCTATTTTTGATCCCGCAGTCCAAGCTTGGGCCTGTTCGGGTACTCCCGCCGACTGCGTAAAACTCGCTTTGTGGGCTTTACTTGACAAACCGCCGGATTTTGTCCTTTCCGGTATCAACCACGGGCCCAATTTAGGCACGGATATCATCTGTTCGGGTACGGTTTCGGCAGCAATGGAAGGAATTATGGAAGGCATTCCCAGCATTGCTTTTAGCCTCGCCAGCTTTACTTCGCAGGAATTTGGGCCGGCGGTGGATTTCGCTGTCACCTTGCTGGCACAGTTGGAAAAACAGCCAATGGCGAAACCGATGCTGTTGAATGTCAACATACCGGCAGTCTCACAAGCAGAAATTACCGGAGTTGCGATCGCCCGTCAAGGCATTCGTCGCTATTTCGACATATTTCAAAAGCGCACCGATCCGCGCGGCAAAACTTATTATTGGCTGGCTGGGGAATTGTTAGAAGATGTAGAAGAAATCGCCGATTCGGCGGTGCCGCATGATATTCCTACAGACGTACAAGCTATTCGCGACAACAGAATAACCGTAACTCCCTTGCAATATAATCTCACCTGTGCTCCCGACTTGCACTCGCTGCGAGATTGGCAATTTGAAGGTTTTCCGAAGCAGTGAGCTCCGATCGACCCGATCGGAGCGGTAAACTAGGAATTAAGGAAAAGTGCCTCTCAAGGTCTACACCTTTGGCGTTAACACAGGCTCCCAATTACTTGTTAGTTTTTTTTACTCAAGAAAAACAGTTATGAACGCTCCCACCTATAACACTCATTCTGTCACTTGCCCGATCTGCAACCGTTCCAGCGTCGTAGGCCCAGTCGGGATGGTCAGTGGACTATTCACTTGTCCCCACTGCCATTCTCATATGGTAATTAGCTGGAGCGGTCATTTTGTGCGCGATCCTTTTAGTCTCAAACAACTGACGGTGGGAAAGATGCTCAGGCGCGAGAGCAGACCGTTAGCTCGCCTTCAGCGGGACTTTGGGCTGGGTAAGCCTTTTCCGCTGATTGCAATTTTGGGGAGTGTGGTCTTTTTCGGGTGTGCGCTAGCCGCTACGGAACAATCGCTACCCCGACAGAATTCACTTCAAGGATTTTTAGAGTGGGTGAGCGGAACTGGTAATTCCGAAGATGTCTCCCGTTAACATTTCTTAAAAGAAATTGTGACAGATACTGCGTGCAAATATCTATTCCTTTAGGTAGAAATCACACTATTTTAGCAATTGCATCCATCTTGAGCTAGGGGTAAGCACTTAGACGCCGTGCCCTTCATCATGTGCCCAAAAACGTCAAAACCCCAGTCCGGCAGGGGTTTTAACCCCTGCCTCAAAGCTCAAGTCTGGTGGGCTTAAGTCTCATATCAATTCCGGTTGCACCGGAATTATTGTTGACTGTTGACTGTTGACTGTTGACGGGCGGGTCGAAAAACTGAATGGTTGAGTGTTAACTGTTGACTAGATTTTATTATTCCGATGCAACCGGAAACGATATCACGAGGGTGTTTCGGGTTAAGTTGAGACAGATTAAATAGCTCTATTTAGAAACTCAGCAATTTTTCTAACTGCTGTTTCCAAAATTGCTGGCGACTCGACTAAGGCAAATCGCACGTAGCCTTCTCCTGATTTCCCGAAACCGGCACCGGGGGAAGCTGCGACTCCTGTACTCTGTACTAGCTGAGTGCAAAATTTCACGGAATCTTGCGCCCAAGGTTCCGGCAGTTTCGCCCAGACGTACATGGTGGCAGGGGGTACGGGTACTTGCCAGCCGATGCCCTGTAGCGCGTTTACAAAGGCATCCCGCCGTTTTCTGAAGGTTTCTACGCTGGTTCTGACGGTATCTTGGGGGCCGGTTAATGCGGATATCGCTCCGTTCAAAATCCCTCGGTATTGGTTGAAGTCCACTGCGGCTTTTACCTGTCGCAGCGCTGCAATTAGTTCGGAATTGCCGATCGCATATCCGACTCGAAAACCTCCCATACTGTAGGATTTGGATAGTGTAAAAAACTCGATCGCCACACTCTTATCTCGATCGGCCTGAAATATTGACGGCGCCATCAATTTTCGATATTCTTCCTCGTTACCAGTCGCCTCAATTGCAGAATTGCGATCGTCAAACACCAAATCCACATAAGGGAAATCGTGCACTAAAACCAGCCGATGTTCTCGACAAAAAGCCACAGCTTTTTCAAAAAAAGCAACCGGGGCGATCGCAGTTGTAGGATTGTGAGGATAGCTCAAAACCATCATCTTCGACTGAGCAAGCACTGCTGTCGGAATATCTTCAAATATCGGCAAAAACGCATTTTCTGCTAATATCGGCATCGGATAAATTTGACCGCCAGCCAAATGCACACCGCCCGCGTGGGAAGGATAGCCCGGATCGAGTAACAAAGCAAAATCTCCAGGGTTGAGTACAGCTAAAGGCATATGCGCCGTGCCTTCTTGGGAACCAATTAACGGCAGCACTTCTGTTTCTGGATTGACTGCAATTCCAAATTTTTGCTCGTACCAAATAGCTACTGCTTCCCGAAAATCTCTTGTGCCGTTAAATAGCAAATAGCCGTGGGTGCTGGTGTCTGACAGAGAATGTGCGATCGCATCTGTAATATGAGCCGCCGCCGGCAAATCCGAAGAACCCAGAGACAAGTCAATCACATTCTGCCCCGCTGCTCTAGCTTGAGCTTTTGCCCGATCCATATCGGCAAATACATTAAATTGCAGTGGTTCTAAACGTTTAGCAAATTGCATATTTTCTATAGTTTTGTGGAATTTTAAGGAATATTTTTATCTGAGCTAAATTATTTTTTATATGGCATTTCTATTGACTTTGTATTTTTTTTTAGTAACCGCAGAGAGCGCAGAGGGCGCAGAGTCAGAGAGGAAGATCGAGGAGCCAAGAGATATGTTAAACAAATATTTGCGATTGTTATAATTGTAAGTTGGGAGTTGGAAACTCCCGAATCATTTCCAAACTTTATAAGTGAGCGTCGAGCAAACCGACCAAAGTTTGTTTAGTAATAGCTCCCTCGTGAGACAGCACTACTTCGGCATTTTTAAACAGCCTGAGAGCTGGAACTCCTTCTACTTTATACTGCTTGACAGTATTAGGATTGGGGTCAATTTCCATTTTAACCACTTTCAGTCGATCGCTGTAGTTGGCCGCCACCCAGTCTACCGAAGGCGCGATCAGTTTGCAAGGCCCGCACCAACTCGCCCAAAAATAGGCAAGCACTGGTTGCTCTGCTTTCAGGACTTCTGTTTCAAATTTTTCGTCGTTAATGACAATTACACTGTTGCTCATGGTTCTGCGATTATTTTTTCTATTTATTTCTAAAGCACCGGCTCGGTAAAACTTGCACCAACTGACAAGACAGGCCCAAAAAACTGTTACTAATTTTAAAACATTCTGTGAATTATTGAGTGCAAACTCAGGACTGGGGACTGATGGCTAATTCTGTATGGCGTTTAATTCCACTGTTGTCGGCGTCTGGTAGCGTGCAGATGGCGATCGACCAATGGCTACTGGAACAGCATCTAGCGGGCAAACATCCACCAACTCTGCGATTTTACACTTGGCAACCGGCGGCGATTTCCTTGGGCTACCACCAGCGCAGGTGGCCGGAGTTTTGGCACCAGTTGTCTTGGCAGGGAATGCCTGTGGAGTTGGTGAGGAGGCCCAGCGGCGGGCGCGCAGTGTTGCATCAAGGGGATTTAACTTATGCAGTTGTGGCGTCGGGATTTGGAAGCAGCCGTATGAAAGCTTATCAGACTATTTGCCAGTTTTTGATTGAGGGTTGGAGGGCGATGGGTTTGGATTTGCAGTACGGGGAAGCTGGAAGGGGTTATATTCACAATCCGAATTGTTTTGGTACTGCGACGGGTGCGGATTTAGTTACCGCTGATGGTTGCAAGTTAATTGGTAGCGCGCAATTGCGACGGGGTGATGCTATTTTGCAGCACGGTTCGATGCGTTTGCAGCCGGATGTTCGTTTGTTTTCTCAAGTTTTTGGGGAGGAATTAATTCCTGTGCAATTACCTCTATCTGAAGGGGGAGATGATTGGATTGCAACTGTAATTGATGTTTTGAGTGCGGCTGCTTGTCGCTGTTTTGGGATTGAGTTGGAGGTGCAGCCACTTTCGGCTCAGGAATGGCAAGATATAGCAGATATTGAAGGAAGAAGGAAGAACGAAAATATATTAGATACTAGACATACCTAACTTCTTGAAAAAGTTGGGTATCTCGCTAAAATCGCTAATCTAAAATCGGAAAACTCATTTATGGCTGCTGCTCAATTTGAACGATCGGCTCTTTGGCAATTTCGCCCAATTTCACAGAATCCAGCAAGCTTTCCCAATCAGCAGTTAATTCTGCATCATTAGGATTAGCGCGGCGAGCAGCAGCTAAAGTGCTCAGAGCCTCTTGCCAAATCCCCTTTTCAGCATAAATAACGGTTTTCTGGCGCGGATCAGCCGCATCTAATTCACGGAGGATATCTGCACTCAGTTCAACTCGCCGTACAATACCTGTTGCTACCGCATCTGAGGATCTGTCCTCACGGTCGCACCTCAATACAATATACCAAAGGTAATTTTTGCCTGCTTCCAAGGGCGGCACATTCTTATTGGCAGGAATACTAACGCTCATCACTCCTGGTGAATTCTTAATTTTTAGGGTAGTTTCATGTATGAAATTCTCGTTTTCATCTACTAGGGAAAACTCGGCTTGCGCTTCGTCGAAGTCTAATTTAGGCAAGTAGAAAAAGAATACAGGGTATTGCGAAACAGTCCGTCCGATTTTACTTTTTGGTACTAATGCTATTAGCTTTCTGTTACCTCTAGCGTCGCATGTAAGTCCTGCCGGGGTCCCGAATACTCGTCGAGAGTTCGCTGACGACAAATTATCTTCACTAGGCCCAACGAAGCGCACCCTTCCCGGTTGAGTGATTGGCTGACCATCTACGTTTGGAGTCGGCTGTCCCACAACGGTTAATTGGAAAGCGTTAAGTGTGGCGATCGATAATATTGAGCCAACTGATGTGAAAATTAGGAAAAACTTAGTGATTTTTTCCATTTTTTAAAACATTCTTTTAATTAGGGTTCTATGCGTTTACAGCCGGATTTGGATGTCTTTTTTCAACTTTTTGCAGAGAAGCTAATTCCTGTGAATCCACCTCTATCTTAAGATGGAAATGTTTTGATTGAAACTGTAATAAAATTAATATATTAGAGTCCAGACGGGAGCATCCCGCTTTTTAACTAAGCAGAAATACCGAGCTTGATGTCGTTATTTAAATATGCACATCTCAGTCTTA
>NZ_JAUBVF010000036.1:0-59054 GCF_036705685.1 Microcoleus sp. AT3-A2 | reverse complement strand
AGCGGAATGATGCGAAAGCATCACGTTCCGTTCTGAACGAGAGGTAGGGGTAGAAATGCCCCTATCGACTCTAACAAAGCCAGGAAAGGAAGAGTAAAAGTTATGTCTTTTGAAATGACAAAAGGGCTGTTCAAGTATGACTTTACAGATCAGCACGCAATTTTGGGAATTCCCTTAGACGCCGAGTTTAACGACATCCGCAAGCGCTACATGAAAATCGCCCGCCGCTTGCATTCGGATACTTGCTCTTTTGAAGACCAAGCAGATAAAGATTGGGCCAACCAATTTTTGTCAAAAGTAGTCAATCCGGCTTACAACAAATTCTCTAAGGAAAGCGATCGCAAAGAATACAGCCTGCTATTAGCAGCCATCGGCAAGCGCGTTGTTAAAGAACAGGCGAAAATGCAAATCGAAAGCGAAGCAGCTAAACAGTTAGTTACCGCTCAAAATTGGGAAGAAGCTTACAAAACAGCAGTTAGCAAACTCGCTCTCAAGCAGTACGAATCAGTTAAGGAAACGCAAGAGGCGATCGATCAAATTAGCGAACTTAACATGGTTTACCTGCTGCGAAAAGAGCGCCTTGGCGGTGGTGCGGTTACACCTGCTTCACCCATAAAAGATGCAACCCCACCCCCACCCCCACCCCCAACCCCAACCCCAACTCCAACCGCAACTCCGCCCAAAGACGACCCCCGGATCGAAGCCTATTGCCGCCGAGCTCAAGGATTTATGGACAGCAAAAATTACGCTAAAGCAAGTTTGGAGTTGAGGGAAGCCCTGAAGGGCGCTCCAAAACACAGCAAGGCTCACGCTATGTTAGCAATGTGTTACCTTGAACAAAATCAAGCCACAATGGCTAAACTTGAGATGAACAAAGCTTTGGCATCAAATCCTGAAGAACCGACGGCTTTGGAGGTCAAGAAAAAGCTGGAACAAGCTTCCGCAAAAGCCAAAAAAGGTGACGAGAAACCAGGATTTTTTGCAAGTTTGTTTGGCGGGAAGAAGAAGTGAGAAGTTGTGAGTTGTGAGTCTTGAATATTTAGAAACGGGTGAAAGGCTCAGCAGTGGAGTGTGATCGAGCAAAACAATCAAGACTTGGTGAGAGCACCCGCGATCGCAGTCGGAATTATACCGTCAGTGCGATCGTCCCGCCATCGCGGATGCTCCAGAAAGAACGGGACGATCGCACTGACGGGGAAAATGATAATTCCGATGCAAACGAAAACGATATGACGCCTTAATTTGTTAAAGTCGAATGTTAAGCTTGCCTTCTTCGACTTTAACACCGTCCCCTAAAGCTAAGCTTCTAAGCCCAATCTAAAATCTCAAATCTAAAATTAATATGACACCTTAATTTGTTAAAGTCGAATGTTAAGCTGGCCTGGTTAGACTTTAACACCGTCCATAAAGCTAAGCTTTTAAGCCCCATCTAAAATCTAAAGTCTAAAATCTAAAATTGATATGGTTCACCAACCCCCATCGGGTGCAAGAGATTTATTGCCCCTTGACGTTGCTCAAAAAATTTCGATCGAACGGCGCTTGCAGCAGGTTTTTCACCGCTGGGGCTATCACCGGATTATTACCTCTACTCTAGAAAGGCTGGAAACTTTGATGGCTGGGGGCGCGATCGACCGATCGACCTTAATTCAATTGCAAGACGCCGAGGATGGAGAACTTGGTTTGCGGCCGGAATTGACAGCATCGATCGCCCGCGCGGCTGCAATGCGGATGGCCGGGACTCGCTGGCAGCCTCAGCGCCTCTACTACAACGCTAACGTGTTCCGCAAAGGCCCAGATACTGGCTCAGGCGGGCAACAGGAGTTCTATCAAGCTGGGGTAGAGCTCCTCGGCGCGGGGGGGGCGGTTGCGGATGCGGAAGTGCTGCTGCTGCTGTCTGAGTGCTTGCAAAGCTTGGAAATTGATGAGTGGCATTTGGTTTTGGGAGAAGCGGGCCTGACTGCAACATTGCTAGAACCGTTTCCGCCAAACGTGCGCCAAAAAGTGCGGGGGGCGATCGCCAATCTCGATCGAATTGCCTTGGAGACTTTGCCGCTGTCAACGGAATTGCGAGAAAGAGCTCTGCTATTATTTGACTTGCGCGGCCGCCCAGAAGAGGTGTTGCCAATTGTTGCCAAGCTGGATTTAGATTTGCCGCAGCAAGCGGCGTTAAATAATCTCAAATCTGCGATCGAATTGCTGCACCAATGCCAATCAAAAATTCCCAATCTCAAATCCCACATTCACCTCGATTTGAGTTTAATTCAAACATTTGACTATTACACTGGAATTGTGTTTGAAGTTGTCAGCAGCAGTAAGACTGGACAGCGAGTTCTAGGACAAGGGGGACGTTACGACCAACTGTTGGGACTGTTTGATCCGCAAGGGCAAAATTCCCCCGGCATCGGGTTTTGTCTGAATATTGAAGAATTGCACCAAGTGTTGCTGACAGAGGGGCAATTGCCCAGCCAGACGCCCGCTAGCGACTGGTTGGTTGTGGCTCAAACTCCTGAAGCTAGTGCCGCCGCGTTTGCTTACGCTCGCAAACTCCGAGACTCTACTCACCTAGTTCGGGTAGAAATAGATTTGGAGAGTCGGGAGACAGCAGAGTCGGCACGGGAATACGCGCGCGATCGACGAATTGCTCAAATTGCTTGGGTAAATGCCGAAGGATTGCCAACAATTGAAACGGTAAATTAGCCTAATTGGTAATTGGTAATTGGTAGTTGGTAATTGGCTAAAAATCACCCGATATGATATTATGTATCCTGCTGATTGAGAGAAGGTTTTGCCAATTGCTAATTGCTAATTCCCTATCTAACTAAAATCTTTTGAGAGAACACTATGGCACACACTATTGTTACGAATATTTGCGAGGGAGTTGCTGATTGCGTTGGCGCTTGTCCGGTTGCTTGTATTCACCCCGGCCCCGGCAAAAATGTCAAGGGTACTGATTGGTTTTGGATTGATTTTGATACCTGTATTGACTGCGGTATTTGTTTGCAGGTGTGTCCTGTCGAAGGTGCGATCGTTCCAGATGAGCGACCTGAGTTGCAGCAAACTCCCTCTTAATTGCAACTGGATTGCAATTGAGGGCTAGATAGCTACATTAACTAAGGGGTAAGGTGCGCGACCGGGCGCACCCTAAATTAACTTTTTTATGAACCGCAGAGGGCGCAGAGGACACAGAGAAGAAGGGTGAGAAATATTGAAAAACTCTAACGTTTAGATATCTAAGTGAGGTAATTAATTATGTTACTTTTAGATCCAAAAACTCTCGTTCCAGCGACTGAACAGCGCATAATTCTCTATGAGGTGACTTGGGAGCAATACGAGCAACTTTCTGATATGTTTGTCGATGAATTCCCCAGGATGACTTACTTGGAAGGAACGTTAGAAATTATTATGACGACTTCGCCAGAACATGAAAGGCTTAAAACAATTATTGCCCGGTTGATAGAAACTTATGCGGTTGAAAGACTAATTAATCTCAACGGTTACGGAAATACTACATTTCGCCGCGAAGCTGTGAGACGGGGTGCGGAACCAGATGAGTGTTACTGTTTAGGTTTACTTGCAGAAGTCCCGGATATTGTGATAGAAATTGCTCTGACTAGCGGCGGTGTTGACAAGCTGGAGGTGTATCGCGGTTTGCAGGTTCCTGAAGTCTGGTTTTGGGCTAACGATCAATTTTCTCTTTACCACTTGCGGGAGTCTGGTTATGAGTTAATTTCCAGCAGTGAATTTTTGCCTGAGTTAGACTTTTCTGTATTGAGTCAATATGTAGGATATGTTAACCAAACAGAAGCTGTTATTGCTTATAGAAGTGTTTTGCAAACAGCTACAGGAATGTCAAATCAATAGACATCTCCAGAAAATCCATTATTGAACAGGCAAGATGCCTGTTCCACAATTAAAAAAAAGCCCGTGAAGCGTAGCTATCCCCCAGGGAGTCGCACTTTACAAAAAAAATCTACACTAAAATCTACAATAAAATCTTATGCAGCCGATCGCACTTTCCGACTCTCACATTTTATCCATGCGAACCCACGCCGAAAGCGCTTATCCTGAAGAATGCTGCGGTTTGTTGCTCGGTCGAGTTACTGGCGATGTTAAAACTTTAGTGGAAGTTTGGCCGACTGAAAATGCTTGGAGTGCGGAAGCTGAGGAGAATTGGCCGGAAGAAAAAGGATTGACAGAACGACGCAGATATGCTATTAAGCCCGAAGATATGTTGCGGGCGATGAAACATGGGCGCGATCGCACTCTGGATATTATCGGTATATATCATTCTCACACGGATTGTCCCGCAGTGCCCTCAGAGTGCGATCGGGCACTGGCGTGGGCCGAATACTCTTATATTATTGTGTCCGTCCGACAAGGCTGTTCAGAAGACGTTCGCAGTTGGAGTCTTGACGGAGAGGGGAACTTTCAAGCAGAGGAAATTCGCCTAGTGGAACAGACTCAGATTAAGAAATAATTAGTAAAAATAACAAACTCGTAAAAATGCGAAAGATTTAGATAGGATATAATTCAAAATCTGCGCTACACACAATATCATGCTAAATCCTAATCTGGACGAGATCCAGCTCAACAAACAAGAATACGAACGCTACTCTCGCCACCTCATCCTCCCAGAAGTTGGATTGGAAGGGCAGAAGCGTCTCAAAGCTGCCAGCGTGCTCTGCATCGGTACGGGAGGCCTCGGTTCGCCGCTGCTGCTGTATTTAGCAGCCGCAGGTGTTGGCCGCATTGGGATTGTAGACTTTGATATTGTTGACCATTCCAACTTGCAGCGGCAAGTAATTCATGGCACTTCTTGGGTTGGGAAACCGAAGATTGAGTCGGCTAAAAATCGGATTTTAGAAATTAATCCTTTTTGCCAAGTTGATTTGTACGAAACTCGCGTTAGTTCCGAAAATGCGATCGACATTGCCACTCCTTACGATATCATTATCGACGGTACGGACAACTTCCCGACTCGCTATTTGATGAACGACGTTTGCGTGCTTTTAAACAAGCCCAACGTCTACGGTTCCATCTTCCGATTTGAAGGGCAAGCAACTGTTTTCAACTACGAAGGCGGCCCGAATTACCGCGACTTGTACCCGGAACCCCCGCCTCCTGGCATGGTTCCTTCTTGTGCAGAAGGCGGCGTTTTAGGGGTTTTGTGCGGAGTTGTCGGTTCTATCCAAGCAACGGAAGCTATCAAGATTATCTTGGGTCAAGGCACTACTTTGAGCGGCAGACTGTTGCTTTACAATGCCTTAGATATGACGTTCCGGCAATTGAAACTGCGGCCTAATCCAGTGCGCCCGGTAATTGAAAAGTTAATCGATTACGAACAATTCTGCGGCATTCCTCAAGCAAAAGCGCAGGAAGCAAGTCAGCAAACGCAAATTCCTGAGATGACTGTCACGGAACTCAAGGAGTTAATGGACAGCGGTGCGAAGGATTTTGTATTGTTAGATGTTCGCAATCCCAATGAGTATCAAATTTGTCAAATTCCTGGGTCGGTTTTGGTTCCTTTGCCGGATATCGAACACGGCGCAGGTGTCGCTAAGGTCAAGGAATTGTTGAACGGCCACCGCTTGATTGCACACTGCAAAATGGGCGGGCGTTCTGCGAAGGCTTTGGGGATTTTGAAAGAAGCTGGAATTGAGGGGATTAATGTTAAGGGCGGAATTACTGCTTGGAGTGAAGAAGTAGACCCGTCTGTACCTCAATATTAAGGCTAATCTTTTTCTGGGGCGGGCGATTTGCCCGCCCGGAACCGGGATGATTACACTTCTTGCACTCATTTCCCAACAATCTCAAAATTATCTGCGTTAATCTGTGTTTATCTGCCTTGAATCTGCGGTTTCCGTATTAATCAAAGATTTATGCAATTCAACTCTATTGCGGCGGCAACTGCTTATTTTTACCGAGTAGATTCTTGAACTTACCTAATAGATTCTTGGAATTTGCACTCAACATAACCATACCCCAAACCACAACCCCCGCACCGATACTAATCAACAATACCAACGCAAAAGAATTAATTTCCCCCTTCAAGAAAGGCAAAGCAACCACCTGATTCGGCGGGTCTTGTTTAATCAAATAAGGAGAACTTCCAGCCACCACCCCGGCTACTCCCAAACCAAAGCCGACAGCTTGAATCGTTACCTCTAGTTTGGCATTCCGATAAGCTTCTTCGATCGCCACAATAGCTCTAATTGCCTCGGTTGCTTGGTCTAGCAAGCCCGAACCGTGTTTGAAATAGCCTAAATCTGCTTGAATCTGCCTTTGAAACTGCGGGCAAGTTTCTTTGCTGAATGTTTCGAGGAAACTTAAATCGGCATCACTATCATTGTACTTTTTAGCTGCTTTGATGTCAAGACTTATTTGATTTAATTTATCTTGGTAATTTTGGGCGTTAATTGCGATCGTATTTTGGCGAAATTCCAAATCAATCAGCATTCGGGCATATTTCACAGCGCGGGGCGGCATCTCAATCATCTGAGTTTCCAGATATTGTAATTCCTCCTCCTTTAAACCCGCA
Organism: Microcoleus sp. AT3-A2; assembly: GCF_036705685.1. Taxonomy (NCBI): domain Bacteria; kingdom Bacillati; phylum Cyanobacteriota; class Cyanophyceae; order Oscillatoriales; family Microcoleaceae; genus Microcoleus; species Microcoleus sp. AT3-A2. The sequence continues at coordinate 52,516 of NZ_JAUBVF010000036.1, read as the reverse complement.
CCTTTCGATTGCCTCTGCTGAGCTTTATCTCGCTGCAAATACTTAAAAGTCTTGTCAATATCCAGTTCAATTTTTTCATATTCCTCGCGAATTTTGCGGTAATAGGCGCGACTTTCCCAAAAAGCACGAAGAATTTTATTTCTGTACAAAAACAGCTCGATAAAATCGCTGTACCGGGCTGCATCCCAGATTTCATCTGTTGCCGGACTGTTTAAAAACCAGATCAGAATGTGGCAGTAGGAAGCCTGCTGATTCGGATTGCCATATTCCAAAATTGGACTGCCGAACAACTCGCTTTGACGGTAAAAAGTCGGCAAATTTTGACCGGAAATAAACTTTTCCAGACACTGTTGAGCCAAGCTTTTGAGAAAATGCTCATCTTGCCGCATTTCTTGGTTTTGTTCCGCACTCAGCCAAGCTGTAAGCAGCAGAGTTTGACCAAAATAACTGTTAATAGAATTCGGCAGCAAGCAGTTATCTGGATTCAACTCCTGAAAAATGCTAACATCGACATTAGATGTTTTAAGACCCTCAATTCTTTCGGGAATGCTAATGTTAAATCCCAAAGCAAAACTGTCATCAATCCGCTGCGGTTGAGCAAATCCTTGGAGAAAAGTCGGCTGGCCGTGATGCTCAATATTCTTCTCGAAAGGCAGAAAAGCCAGGTCATTTACAGAATTTTCAACAATCAGGTTGACGCGCCATCCCGGAGGTGCTGTTTTCGCGCTGTATAAATTGCTAGAATTTAATTCCGCATCGACTTTGAGATTATTTTTCAATATCTCGTTGCACTTTTGCCACAAATGTTCGGGATTGACAGGGGAATTTGAGCTTGAAGTTAGGGCTGGCTGTTGAGAATTGACAGGGGAATTTGAGTCAGAACCTAGGGCATCCCAGAGGTGAAAGGCAAATAAATGAACGTTGGGAGCATAGATTTTGCTATTTTGGTTCATTATCGGTATCCGAACTATTTTCTTGGTTGGGATTTTGTTGTAGATTGTACGCAGTTAGAATGCTGTCGCGCAGAATTTTAGTGATATTAGTTGTTGACCGCCCTGTCATTAAAGTCGGTTTCGTGGGACGGATATCTTGCCGTGCATCACTTACATTATCAACCAAGTTTTGTTCCTCAATAGCATCTCTCAAAGTCTTTCCCAGTTCGTGTTTGCTACACCACTTGCTGATAGTCATGGCAATCGGGAATAATTCATCATCGGCAGATTCAGCTATTTGTGTTTCTAATTCAGGTAAATCACGCCATGCAGAGATAAAGATACTCGGTTTTTCGTTCAGCCAGTTCAGGAAAGTATTGATAATTTGTTCAGGTTCCATAGGACAATTCCCCTTTGATAAAAATTTAGGTTTCGTAACTCATCTCACAGATTTTGCAATTACTTCTGGCTTGTTTTTTTCTGGCAATCACGCTCGCCTTCACATTATACCAAATCTGTTTTAAATCGCAATGCTTTCTCTTAGCCCGCTAGGAGTAGACTTCGTTTGTGTGGTAGCGATTTCAAGATGCGATTCCTCTTAATATCCAGTAGCGCAGAAGGCAGCCCAATATTGTGGGTCGGAAAATAGTGATTCATCTGGTGTGAAGGACGTTAACCGCAATTGGACTTTTTGACTCAATTTTTTATCTAAACCTAACGATTGCATCCAAACACGAAAATCTTTTTCCGTGACTCCGCGCATCCAGTTTTGCGCCGCATTCAAAGCGAGGGCTACTGAATCTGCATCCGGCAATTTCTGATAAAATTTAATCATTAAAATTGCCGTGGCAAAATCATCGACAGCCCACAGACTGCTGACAACATTCATGCTACCCGCATACAAAAAACCGCTGGGTAAACCAATGTATTCATCCGTCATTGCGGTTGAGGTTGTTAACCCGGTTTCGCAGGCGGAAAGTGTGACGAGACTGCACTGCGGTAACTGCAATTCGGCAAATATTTCTCGCAGGGTGAGGCATTTTTCTGGGATGGCTTTTCTGCCGCTGCGTAGGGTGACATAGCGCTGTTTTTCCTCGGGCTGATTTGACTCTGGGGGCGCGGGTGAGGTTTGCGGTTCCAGGGAATCGGCTAAGACTAGGGATGACAGCAGCGGATTGTCAAAGTTGAATACGCCGTGACAAGAAAAGTGCAGGTAGTTGGCGTTTGAGAGGTTTTCTTGGTTTTCGTTGAGGGCGGTTTTTGTGGCTTGTTTTTTGAGTAAAATTTGATGGGGATTGAATCGGGTTTTGATGGTTTCTACTTCCATGTCGGCGTTGAATAAGTCTTCGGTGGGATTCTGGAGGGCGAATAGTTGTTGCTGATTTGGTAAGGGGGAGTTTCTGGTGGTGATGCGATTTTTTACGAGTTGCAGCAGTTGCAAGCTGGGGGCGTATTTCACGCCTGCGGGGAAGCAGTCGAGTAGGTAGCCGCGAAAGTTGGTTTTTTCTTGAAATCGGGTTTCTGAGGTGAATTGTAGGGCGTGGAGGGGGAATAGGTGGAGGTAGCGGTGGGGTACTAGGATTAGTTGTTTGCAGTTAGGGGGGATGTGGGCGATTATCTCGTTTAGCCGCAGGATTTCTGAGAGTGTTTCGAGTTTTTGGGATAGGGTTTTTTGCCAGGTTGTGTTGGTGTTTTTGTTGCGGTATTCCTCGAGATAGTTGTTTTTCCAGGTTTCTAATTCGGCTATTTCGGTTGTGGTATATGTGACTGGTTTTATGCTGTCGCGGGTGATTATAAATGCAGATCCCCCCCAGCCTCCCTTAGCAACGGGGGAGTTAGAATTGCCGATGTACCATTCTATGATTGCTGTTTCGGTGTCTAAGGTTTGTTGGAATTTGGTGATGTCGATGGGTTGGACTTTTTGAGTTAGGGAGAATTCTGGTTCTCGCTGTTTTATTTGTTCGAGCAGTTGTGCTAGTTGCTGTGATGTTGTTTCTAATTTGGCTTTTTGTTGTTGGAAAAATTCGGGACTGAGGCTGCGGGTTTGGGTTGTGCGTTGTGAGGGAGAGTCTTCGGGAACCCCCCCCGGCCCCCCCTTGGTAAGGGGGGGAGAAAGAGGGGGAGGAGATGGGGTTTCTGTTTCTAGAAATTGTTGGGAGGCGGCGATTTGGCGGCGCAGGTTTTGGAGTTGCTGTTTCTCGGTTTCGGTGGCTGTTTTGGGGTAAATTTCGCTGTTGGTGAAGAGTTCGACTAGGTAGCGGGATTTGCTGCGTTCGATTGTTTGCAGGGCTTTGTCATATTGTTGGTGATTGATGCAGGATTGCATCATTTTTTCGTAGACGTTGAGATTTTCTTCGATGATTTCTCGTTTGCGGTTGTCGGAGGTTATCCACTCGCGGCTTTGTTCGACTGCTTCGATGGCTTTTTCGTAGCCGAATATGGCTGTTTCCCACAAACTTTCTGCAAATCCTAAATTGCCTAGATTTCGCGCTGTTTGCAGACAGTCAATTGGCAAAGTTGTGGGAGTACGAACTTCTAAAGCGGCTTCATAAAATGCAATCGCCTTTTCGATATTCTCACCCCGTTCTCCTTTGATTCTGTTACGGTAAGCATTTGCCAAATTATTTTGAGTCATCGCCCAATCTTGGGGAAAAGCATCGCGGGTGTAAACTTGTAAAGCAGCTTCATAAAATGCGATCGCCTTTTCGATATTCTCACCCCGTTCTCCTTTGATTCTGTTACTGTAAGCATTTGCCAAATTATTTTGAGTCATCGCCCAATCTTGCGGAAAAGCATCGCGGGTGTAAACTTGTAAAGCAGCTTCATAAAATGCAATCGCCTTTTCGATATTCTCACCCCGTTCTCCTTTGATTCTATCTTTGTAAGCATTTGCCAAATTATTTTGAGTCCTCGCCCAATCTTGCGGGAAAGCAGGGCGGGTACGAACTTGTAAAGCTGCTTCATAAAAGGCGATCGCTTTTTCGATATTCTCACCCCGTCCTCCCTTGATTCTCTCTTGGTAAGCACTTGCCAAATTATGTTGAGTCATCGCCCATTGTTGAGGGAAAGCAGGGCGGGTGCAAACTTGTAAAGCTGCTTCATAAAAGGCGATCGCTTTTTCGATATTCTCACCCCGTTCTCCCTTGATTCTATTTTTGTAAGCAATTGCCAAATTATTTTGAGTCTCAGCCCATTGTTGGGGAAAAGCATCGCGGGTGCGAACTTGTAAAGCTGCTTCATAAAATGCGATCGCCTTTTCGATATTCTCACCCCGTCCTCCCTTGATTCTCTCTTGGTAAGCATTTGCCAAATTATCTTGAATCATCGCCCATTGTTGAGGGAAAGCAGGGCGGGTGCAAACTTGTAAAGCTGCTTCATAAAAGGCGATCGCCCTTTCGATATTCTCACCCCGTTCTCCTATGATTCTATTTTTGTAAGCAGCAGCCAAATTATGTTGAGTCATCGCCCAATCTTGCGGGAAAGCAGGGCGGGTACGAACTTGTAAAGCTGCTTCATAAAATGCGATCGCCCTTTCGATATTCTCACCCCGTTCTCCCTTGATTCTCTGTTGGTAAGCATTTGCAAAACTATGTTGAATCATCGCCCATTGTTCGGGGAAAGCAGGGCGGGTGTAAACTTGTAAAGCTGCTTCACAAAGTGCGATCGCCCTTTCGATATTCTCACCCCGTTCTCCTTTGATTCTCTCACTGTAAGCAACTGCCAAATTATTTTGAATAGCTGCCCAATTTTCGACATAAGTATCTCGCTTAAAAATTTGCAGTCCCACCTTGTAGCCTGTAATGGCAATTTCCATATTGCTGCTTTTACTACCCAGTGGAAACTGTTGAATCAAGTTACTGAAACTATAAATATTTGAGGCAAATGTGTATGCTTCCTCAGACTCCATTTCTGCGAGAGTTTGAGTTGCCCACTCTCGCAGATATCGGGCAAAATCATCGTCTAATAATTCGAGATTGGCTTGCAGGATGGCGGTTTGTTCGTCGGTGTCCCAGGTGAGGAGAGATTGAATCAGGGTGAGATAGGCTTGGTGGCGTTCTTCGTTCATTTTTTACTACTCATGTTTGAGATATTTTACATTTTTTGCGGTGGCAAATCAAGGGAGCTTTTAACCGCAGATATTGGCGGATGGACGCGGAAAAACGCAGATGTAAGGGGCAAAATATGCGGTAGCAGCCTGCGAAGATTCAGGCAGACGGAAGCGATCGAACTGACGATTAGGCCTCGATCCCCCCTAGCCCCCCTTAAAGAAGGGGGGGACAAGATTCCGATCAAAGTCCCCCTTCTTAAGGGGGATTTAGGGGGATCTAGCCTCCGCTATAAACGAGAGATAAAAAGAGTTTTAGTCTCCTACAAAAAACCCAGATTAACCCAACCCTTCAACTAACAGATTGCGAGCACTTTCCAACGCTTCCTGCAACTTACTTGCATCGCGTCCCCCAGCTTGCGCCAAATTCGGCCGCCCGCCGCCTTTCCCGCCGCAAATTTGAGCAATTCCCCCGATAAACTTGCCAGCTTGCAATCCTTTCTTATTGACTTCAGGACCAAAAGCAGCCACCAAACTTACCTTGTCCGGTTCAGGAATTGATGCCAAAACAACCGCAGCATTTCCTAACTTTTGCTGCAATCTTTCCGCCGCAGTTTTCAGCGCTTCTGTATCCACATCTCCCAATTGAGCTACAATGATTTTGAATTCGCCGATATCCTCAGCCGCACTCAGCAACTGGTCGGATTTTGCGATCGCCAATTCCGACTTCACAGCAGCCAAATGTTTCTGAGTATCCTTCAACTCATTCTGCAAATTAGTAATCCGGTTCGGCAATTCTTCAGGCTTCGCCTTAAATCGATCGCCCAAATCGCGCACCACCTTATCCCGCACGTTCAAATAGTCCAAAACAGCTTGACCGGAAACCGCTTCAATCCTGCGAGTTCCCGCCGCTACCCCCGCTTCGGAAACAATCTTAAACAGCCCGATTTCTGCCGTATTGCTGACGTGAGTTCCCCCGCACAATTCCATCGAAACGCCGGGAAAATCGATAACCCGCACCACGTCGCCGTACTTCTCGCCAAACATCGCAGTTGCGCCTTTTTCTCTCGCTTGGGCGATCGGCATTTCTGCAACGACCGCAGCGTGCGCCTCAGCAATCCAACTATTAACTAAATCCTCAATTTTCTGCAACTCTTCTGCTGTGACAGCGCGCGGAGAATTGAAATCAAACCGCAATCTTTCTGACGATACCAGCGAACCAGCTTGCGAAATCGAATCGTCCACAATTTTTCGCAAAGCTGATTGTAATAAGTGAGTTGCTGTGTGGTTGGCCTGAATTCGGCGGCGACCGCTGTTGTCAATTTTCGCAGTAATACTATCGCCAACTCTCAGCGTTCCCCGTTCCACAAAGCCGAAATGCACGAAGAAATCCGATTCCTTCTTCACATCATCAACTCTTACAAACAAACCATCACCATTATCTCCGCTTTTCAAATAACCTTTATCCCCAATTTGTCCGCCGGATTCAGCATAAAACGGCGTTTGGTTCAAAACAACTTGTACCTCGGTACCCGCCGCTGCTTCCTCCACAGATTTGCCGTCAACCAAGATAACTTCCACCTCAGCTAAACTAGACAATTCAGCATAACCGACAAACTCAGTTCCCTGGATTGTTTCAGCCAACTTATCCAAAGAACCCTGCACAGTCAAATCGATTGTTTGGCGAGCATCTTTAGCGCGAATTTGCTGTTCCTTCATCGCCGCTTCAAAGCCGTCCAAATCCACAGAAATTCCCTGTTCCTCAGCAATTTCTTGAGTCAGTTCTAAGGGGAAACCATAGGTATCGTAAAGAGTGAAAGCATCTTTACCGCTGATTTGTTGGTTGGTTTGCTGTTTTGTGCGATCGACAATTTCCTCCAGCAGCTTCTCTCCGCGTTCCAAAGTCTTGAGAAACTGCGCCTCTTCCCTTGCCAATTCCGCCTTAATTTGAGCTTCCCGCAGCCGCACGTTCGGATAAGCAGCTTCCGAAAGGCCGATCGCACTTTCAGCCACCCGCACCGTAAATTCGCCCTGAATTCCAATCAGCCGCCCGTGGCGCACCACCCGGCGAATCAACCGACGCAAAATGTAACCCCGACCAACATTCGACGCGCGAATTTCGTCCGCAATCATGTGCACCACAGCCCGAATGTGATCGCCAATTACTTTCAGCGAAACCTTGATTTTTTCATCGCTATTGTGGTAATCAATCCCGGCGATTTCTGCCGCCGATTGAACGATCGGAAAAATCAAATCTGTTTCGTAATTATTGGGGACTTTCTGGAGGATTTGCGCCATCCGTTCCAGTCCCATGCCAGTATCAATATTTTGATTTTGCAGCGGTGTTAAATTGCCCTCTGCATCTTTATTGTACTGCATGAAAACCAGGTTGTAGAATTCAATAAACCTGCTATCATCTTCGAGGTCAATATTGTCACCTCTTTCTGGGTGGAAATCATAGTAAATCTCCGAACACGGGCCGCAGGGGCCAGTCGGGCCGGATTGCCAGAAATTGTCATCTTCTCCCATGCGCTGAATCCGATCGCCCGGAATGCCAATTTCATCGCGCCAAATCGCAAAAGCTTCGTCATCTTCTCGGAAAACACTAACAACCAAATTCGACGCTGGTAAACCGAAAACTTCCGTGGAAAGTTCCCACGCCCAGGCGATCGCCTGTTTCTTGAAATAATCCCCGAAACTGAAATTACCCAACATTTCAAAAAACGTGTGGTGGCGGGCGGTGCGGCCGACGTTTTCGATGTCGTTGGTGCGGATGCACTTTTGAGAAGTCGTGGCGCGCGGTGATTCGGCGGTACGCTGTCCAAGAAATATCGGCTTGAATTGTAGCATTCCGGCGATAGTCAGCAATACTGTCGGATCTTCGGGCACCAAAGAAGCACTCGGCAAGATTTTATGTCCCCGCTGGGCATAAAAGTCGAGGAATGTTTGGCGGATTTGGCTACCACTGAGAAACTTAGGAGAAATAGTCATGACAAGAACTGTTAAGAATGTAAAGATGTAGCAACAATAGAATTTATAGGACTTACGCACGGGTGTCCAGAAACCCGCTTTTTTAACCAAAATAGTTGCTTAAAATCCTCAATCTCGGTGAAAAAACCCGGTTTCTTTGTTCGGAGTGCGTGAGTGCTAACTTACATCTATTTGGATATTCATATCATTATACTTAGTAATGTAAAGACCTATCAAGTTTTGCAAATAGTGCTTTACTCCTCCGAAAGGCCATGCTAACTTAATAATAGACACCGGGACAGAAAGAGAAAGGAGGTCGCTATATTTAGAAAGAAAGTTCGAGGATATAGACATGGTGTCTCCGGTCTAGATTCCCAGGCGCAGCAGAAATTAACCGAACACAACTTGGAATAGTGGCGAACTGCCGATCGAGCAGTCAAGCCAAACCGCAGTCGAGTCAGACGTAGTTGTAGTTGCGGATTAAAAGTAAAGCTGCACAAGTTGTAAACCCTAGTAAGTCACAGTTCTCAACCGGAAACACATCTCGTTTGTTAGAAAAAACAAAGTTCTCATATTATTGGGTCTGATCGCTGTCGATCGGGCCCTATGAATTTTTATAGGACGATCGCATCAGGAGATGGTTCGAGGGGGAGTGAGAGAGAGGGGCACAGTTCGACTGTATAAGTGCTTTCAGGCCAAACGCAACATCCCTCGGAGCCGATCGGCGAGCGATCTGTGCAGCTTTTGAGTTATATATTATATATAATGGGACGTGTGCGCCCGCGCCCGCCCGCTTTTTGCCGGGAAGCAAGCGCTGTGGTATGAGGCACTGTCAAGATGCGATATGATGGAGGATGTCAGTCAAGACATTAAAACCTACCCCGCTGTGCTGTATAGCAGCAAAATCTACGCTTCTATGAGCTTGCTGCAAGCCAAGGATAGCAAACCGCCATTTTTGGTGGCAAGACCAGGCTCAAAAATTTGAATCTCAGGATATTTAGAGTCAAAACTCTAAAAAATCCCATCCCCGACGCAGGGGTGAGAGTTCAAAAAATAAAAGCCCCCCCACTCAAAAAAGCTAGTGCCACCAACAACGGTAGTAAATCACTAGCACACTTCTTAAACTCACAATCTCGGGAGATTCTAGGTACAAGCATGGCCGAAATAACTAAAGAAGAAATGCGCGAACGGCTGGGAAATATCGACCAGATTCGCGATATAATTTTTGGAGCGCAGCTTAGAGAATACGATAATCGCTTCGATAAAATAGATTCCGACTTGTCGATGATGCAGCAAGATATGCAAACTCGCATCGAACAAGTGAAAACAGTTCTGTCTTCAGAAATAAAGGTGGCAGTTGATTCGTTAGAGAAGAAAGTTAAATCGCTCACCTCAAACAGCCAAGAAGAAAGCGCCGATATCCGACAGCAAGTCGATCGCATTAACCGCAAATTCTCCAGCAGCGTGGAAGCCCTCGACGAGGCGATAGACAATCAAACAAGTTCCCTTCGCGACGAACTATCCAAAACCAGAGATCGACTATCTGAAGAAAGCCGCACTTTGAAAACACAAGTTTTTGAAGAACTCGATCGTCGCTTTTCTATGCTCAGAGATGTTAAAGTTTCTAGAGACGACATGGCAGAAATTCTGTTTGAACTCGGCATGAGGCTCAAAGGAACAGAATTTGTACCCGAACTTAAAGGCGTTGCGGATAATAAGTTAAATACCGAATTTCTGTTGCCGGAGCGCCACCATAACGGATAATAACGCATGGCTTTACCGAAAGAAAATCCGGCTGACGAAAATGAGTTAGAGGGTTTTGTTTCTCAACCTGACGAGTCTGCTGCCGATGCAGCAACCCAGCTAGAACCCTTGCTGAATCTGTTACTCGATCTCAAAATTATTGCTGGTTCCAACCAGCAAAATGCAGATCCCGAAGGTGACAGCAGCGACGAAAAAAATCAAGCTGGGGATCTCGGCGGGTTGATGGATTTGTTAGGTATTTCTGAGCAAGCGCCAGAGGAAGCTGCAGCGAGTGTACCCGAAACTGGCGATCGCAAACCGGAGTCGGGCGATTCCCTGGCTGTTGCAGACGAGATCAAAAGTTTGCTATTCGCTACTCAAAAACTCAACACTTCAGAACTCGAAAGAAACTATTCCTCCGCTAAAACTATAGATGTTTCAGCGATCGCCCAGCCGGATTTGGATGAGGAATCAAAGCCTGTCGAAGAATTGTCTAACTTGACAATGAAAGATTCTCTACAGTACGTACAGGCTCAAAAATCCCACGGATTCGATCGGCATTTACAGGATGTTTCCGCTCCCGAAACCGAGTCAAAACCCTCGGAAATTCCCGATCATCCCATAGTTTCCACAGTCTCAGAGCCACCAGAAACTGGATATTTAGATGCTGTGGTGGCTTCGGATCTAGAAATTCCCAACTTACGAGAACAGCCGACAGAAATATTAGGCCAAATTAAACAGGATTTAAATGAAGCCGACAGCGCGATGGAAAGGCTGCAAAATCTGATGTTCGGCTCAAAAATGTCGGATATCGAGCAAGTCAAAAATCTTCTGGCAGAAAACGACTTGCCGGGGGTGCGCCACCTGATGGCAACAATCGACGATAAATTAGGAAAATTGGAGCACCAAATCTACGAGCCCCAAGAGTTGATTGAGTTGATGCTGCCTTGGATCGCAGAAATTCTCAGCCGCAAAATTGCCGATTCCAGAGAAGAAGTTGTCAAGGCGATCGGGCCAATTATTGACGAAGTGATTAGGGCAAAAACTGTCGAAAACAAGTCGGCAATGAGTGCGGCAATAGCTGAGCTGCTTCCCGACGCACTGGCTCAACAAATAGTGAATTCGCCAGCGGATATTGCTAAGGCGATCGCCCCAGAAATTGGTCTGGCAATTAAAGAGCAAATTCGCCTTGACCAAGAGTCGATCGCTCAAGCCCTCGCCCCCGAAATGGGCAAAGCGATTACAGCCCAAATAAAACTCGAACGCGACTCTATGGTGGATGCGCTCTATCCCGTAATTGGCAGTACAATTTCCCGATACATGGCAGAAGCTATCAAGACAATCAATGAAAAAGTGTCCAATGCCATCAGCGTCGAAGGATTCAAGAGAAAAATTAGCTCCAAAGTACAAGGAGTCTCCGAAGCTGAATTAATCCTCCAAGAATCAGTACCCTTTACCGTCCAAGCAGCATTCTTAATTCACAAAGCATCAGGCTTGATAATTTCCGAATTTCAAAACTCAGAAAGCTACCAGTTAGAATCCGAAATGGTAGCAGGAATGCTCACAGCTATTCGCAGCTTTGTTAACGAGTGCATCGTGCAGCCGGGAGAATCTTCCGAACTCAATCAAATTGAATACGGCGACTCAAAAATTCTGCTAGAAGTAGCGGGATATTGCTACATGGCCGTCGTGATTAAAGGAGAACCGCCAAACTTGTTCATCCAAAAAATACGACAAACCGTTAGTAATCTCATCCTTAATTATGCTGAAGAAATTCACGCGTTTAACGGCGACCCCGGTACTATACCGGAGTCGCTGCACCCGTGGATAAAAACTTTATTCGACCCGCTACAAACGGAAAAATCAACAAAACCCCCGCTCGCCCTTGCGGCGATCAGTTTAGCCGCCCTGAGCTTAATCTTAGTACCTTGGGGAATTTATCAGTACCGCAGCAGCGTTGAGCGCGGCCTCGAAGCAAATGCCGTCGCAGCTTTAGCCTCGACTCCCCAATTAGCAGTTTACCGATTAGATGTTGCAGTTGATGGCAAAACTTTAAAGCTAACCGGAAAGTTGCCCAATCAAGAATTGCGGGCACAAGCCGCAAAAATAGCCGCATCAACTGCCCCCAAATTGCAATTAGATAATAGAATTCTAGCTGTAGATGTCCCCCCTGATCCAGTTTTGACGGCGGCCGAGGTGCAGCGGATTACCGCCGTTTTGAACCAGAGAGAGGGCGTTTCTATTTTTACGCGGTATGGCGATCGTAAAGTGACTGTAGAGGGTACAGTTAGAGACGGTGCAGACGCACAGAAAATAGCTCAGTCCCTGAAGCAAATTCCCGGTGTTCAATCGGTGATTAGCACAATTAAATTAGATCCGCTGAAAATTACAACCCGCATCTACTTCCAGCAAGGAACGGCAACATTAGACTCAACATACGGAGAAATGATCGCCAGTGTCAAAAATTTCATGGATCAATATCCTCAAAAACAGATTAAGATAATTGGACACAGCGATCAAACTGGGGAACTTGCTACAAATCAACAGTTGTCGCTGAGGCGTGCCGCAGCAGTGCGAGATGCTTTAGTGCGGCAAGGTGCTGACCCAAAGCGCCTCCAAACGGTTGGCATCCCCCATCCTCCTGCCGACGTGGAACCCAATCAACCACGACTTTTAAGCAGATGCGTGGTATTTGAACCAATAACTAAGACCATAAACAGTAAATAATTATGTCAGTTACTATATCTAAAAAAATGTGTATGATCGGCGATTTTGGCGTGGGCAAAACCAGCCTGATCCGCCGTTTTGTCGATCGGCAATTCAGCGACCAATACCTCTCCACCGTGGGAGTAAAAATTTCTCGCAAAAACGTAGAATTAGAAGGCGTAAAACAGCGGGAAAACGTGACTGCACAGTTACTAATTTGGGACTTAGAAGGGCATACAAAATTCAAAGGAATAGCACCGACTTACTTGCAGGGAGCTAGCGGCGTTTTAATCGTTGCCGATGTCAGCCGCTCGGAAACTGTTGAGCGAATCTCCGAACACATTCAGCTTTATTCTTCAGTCAATCCTAAAGGATCAATTATCGTCGCTTTGAACAAAGTAGACTTGATTGATGAGGAAAAATTGGCGCTGCTAGTGGAAATGTCCCATTCCATAGGTCAAGACAAAGTAATAGCAGTTTGCACGACATCTGCTAAAACAGGCAAAGACGTTGACGAAATTTTCTACAAACTAGCTTACACAATGGTAGAACAAGCATGAACCCCCTGTTAAGAAAGCTGTTGGGCCCGCGACAAACACAGTATTTTGTAGTCAATCACCATTTTATCATTCAGGCAACCTCCGCCGAAGTGCAGCATTACGCCGATACTCCGGGCGAGGCTATACCAGGTGTAGATGCTCGCCTGAGTTTTCCCGAACTGATTGGCATTGAAAATATCCTCATGTCTATCATTATGGGACGGCTGCCAGGTTTTGAAGTCAAAGGTATCGCTCGGTTTGCCGACCCTAACCGCCCTTTATACTTTGATATGTTGGCTATCAAATATGAAGAAGAACAAGAAGATGTGCCGAGTAAATTGCTAATTTTGATTGAAGATACCACCGAAAAGATGGTGATGAAGCAATCGTTGATTCAGAGCGCGAATGAAGCTAATCTTTTGGTGAGCGCCTTAGCGGCTTCTAAAGATTATATAGATAAAGTTATTCGTTCGATGGGCGATGCTTTATTGGTGACAACAACACTAGGAACTATCAAAACAATTAATCAATCGGCCCAATGGTTATTTGGGTATAGCGAAGCAGAATTGATCGGCAACCCCCTGTCTTTAATATTAGTCGAAGAAACATTAATTTACCAAGCTCGCCACCGCTATATTCTGTCTCAGAAAGAGCTGCGTAGAGAACTAGAAATAGTCTGCACTACTAAAGCAGGAGAAAAACTTTGGGTAGAATTTTCCTGTTCGGCAATTCAGACAGAATTAGAGGGACTTTACGATTTCATTTATATAGGCAGGGACATCACAGAACGCAAACAACAAGAAATAGAAATTCGCGGCTCTTTGGCAAAAGAGCAAGAACTCAGACAGGTAAAATCTCGTTTTTTCTCGATGATTGCTCACGAATTCGGCAATCCTTTAAGTACAGTATTATTTGCTACTAAAATTCTCCAAGACTACGGCGACGAAATCACGAACGCGGAAAAACAACAATACCTCGCGCACGTTAAATCAGCATCTCAACAAATGGCTCAGCTATTAGAGGACGTGCGGTTGCTCAGCAGCGCCGAAGCAGGAAAACTCGAATTCTATCCCGCACCAGTTGACTTAAAAAAATTTTGCAGCGAGTTAGTAGAATCAATTAAAATTAGTTATGGAAAAAATCATACAATTAACTTTATTTATCAAGAATTAGTTACGCCCGCGAAACAAAATGATAATGAGTCGCAGGAAACGCAACAGTTGCCCGCACTCGATCCAAAATTGCTGCGGCACATTTTGACAAATTTGCTGTCAAATGCTGTCAAATATTCACCCCTCGACAGCCATATTTATTTTGAATTAAATTGTCAGAATAATCAAGAAGTTACATTTAAAATTAAAGACGCAGGCATTGGCATTCCTCTCGAAGACCAAGAAGAACTCTTTGAATCTTATTATCGAGCCAAAAATGTCGGAAAAATACCCGGTACAGGACTGGGTTTATCCATAGTCAAACAGTGTGTAGAATTGCACAGGGGTCAAATCGAATTTTCCAGCGAGATAGGGCTAGGCACTACCTTTATAGTCAGAATTCCATTTGATAAACCGAGATTAATTAATTAATTAATTAATTTAATTTTAGATAATTAATCCAGAGGGCGCCTTCAATACTAAAAACCTCACATGAAAACCTTGTTTAAAAAACTGTTAGTTCCTCACCACTTGGAGTACCTAGCACTGGATAAAAACTTTTTAATCCAAGAAATCTCTCTGAAAGTGCAGCGGTTTGCCGACTGTCCCGAGGAAGTAGTCGCTGGCAAGGATGTCCGCATTCCCTTTCCCGAATTGGTGGGAACTGAAGAAATTTTAATCGATATTTTTGAAAAACGTTTGCCAAATTTTGAATTAAAAGCAATGACGCGACTATTAGAAAATGGTTCGCAGCTTTATTTTGATATGTATATCGTGGAGTTCACAAATGACGATAATTATCAGAGATTAATTATATTTTTTCAAGACGTAAGCGACAGGATGGCGTTAGAACAAACTCTAGTGCAAGCTACCAATGAAATGGATATTTTATTGAGTACCTTAGCGGCTACTAATAATTATGTTGAAAAAATTATTACTTCAATGGCCGAAGTTTTGTTGGTAACAACAGCCTCGGGAAAGATTAAAAAAGTCAATCAAGCGGCTCAAGATTTGTTCGGTTACAGCGAATCAGAATTAGTAGGCCAGCAAATAGATGCTCTTGCTGCTTTTGGCTCCTCTTTGCAAGCAGTCAGCCAAGAGGAACCTCAACAATTGCAAACTAACGCCGAAGTAATTTGCACGGCAAAAAGCGGAGAAAAGCTCACAGTTTCGTTTTCCTGTACGGCCATTTCGACTGACATTAAAGGTTTTTCTGGCTCTGGGCGGGCCGTTCAAGATTTCGTTTACATCGGCCGCGATGTCACAGATAGACAGCGGGCCCGCAAACGACAAATAACTCAGTACGTCACCACTCGTATCCTGTCGGCATCCGAAACAATCAAAAAAGCTATAGCAGCAATTCTCCCCGTAATTTGTGACAGCTTGGGATGGGATACTGCCGAACTTTGGATGCCAGAATCTGGGGAAAAACTGCTGTCAGAAACTACGAGAATAACTGGGGTTTCTGACCCCAATTTGCTTCGGTGCGTCGCCAGTTGGACAAAACGCTCAGTTTCTATCCCCAAATTTGCCGAATTTACCGAACAAATGACTTGTGCGTTTGGCGAAGGATTACCCGGTTTCGTTTGGGCTAGCGGTTCCTCTCAGTGGATTGCCGATGTCACAAAAAGCGACAGTTGTTTGCGCCGCGAAATCGCTGCTGAAGAAGGGCTGCACGGAGCTTTTGGTTTTCCAATTTCGGGCGACTACGACCCTGAAAATTCTGCAAAGTCTGTGTTAGGGGTGATGATTTTCTTCAGCCGCGAAGTGCAGTGTTTTGATGAAGAATTACTCCAAATAATGGCAACCATAGGCAGCCAACTCGGTCAATTTATCAAGCGCAAACAAGCTGAAATAGCTTTGCGGGAAAGCGAAGAACAACTGCGAGACTTATTTGAAAATGCTACTGACTTAATTCAAAGTATAGGAGCGGACGGTCATTTTTTGTATGTAAATCGGGCTTGGCGGGAAACTCTGGGCTACAGCGAAGCAGAAATTGCTCAAATGACTGTTTTTGATATCATTCATCCGAACAGTTCCCCAGAGTCTATGGATATATTATATCAAGCTATTACCCAAAAAACTGTAAATGAAAATACATTATATCCAGCCTCGATCGAAATAATATTTATAACTAAAAATCATGAAAAAATCTTGCTAGAAGGCAGCATAAGCTGTAAATTTTCGGCAGGCTTCCTAGTAGCGATTCGCGCTATTTTGCGAGACATTACTGCTAGAAAAATGGCAGAAGACGCCCTCGGTAAATCTGTGTCCCTGCTGCTAGCAACTTTTGATTCTACTGCAGACGGTATTTTAGCTATTGACAGGAACGGAAAAATAGTCACTTTCAATCGACAATTTGTGGAAATGTGGGGCATACCTAATGAAGTGATGGCACTGCGAGACGACGCCACACTGAACGCTTTTCTCCTGAACCAACTCAAAGACCCCCAAGCATTCCAAGAGAGAAGAGAATTGCTTTACGAGCAGCCAGAAGCCGAAAGTTACGATTTGTTGGAATTTCAAGACGGCAGATTTTTTGAACGCTATTCGCAACCGCAGCGGCTGGGAGATAAAATTATCGGCAGAGTCTGGAGTTACCAGGACATAACGGAACGCAAGCAAGCAGAAGATGCCTTGCGAGAAGAGCAAGAAAAATCCGAAAAGCTGCTGTTAAATATCTTGCCCAAGGCAATAGCAGAACGTCTCAAGCAAAACGAAACTACTATTGCCGAATACTTTCCTGAAGTGACTGTTTTGTTCGCAGATATTGTGGGATTCACTGCTTTGTCTGCTGTCATGAATCCGATCGAACTTGTGGATCTCCTAAATAAGATTTTCTCAGGATTCGACGTTTTGTGCGAACAGCACGGTTTAGAAAAAATTAAGACCATCGGCGACGCATACATGGCAGTAGGAGGACTGCCTGAACCCAGGGCCGACCACGCAGATGCGATCGCCCAAATTGCCCTAGATATGCAAGCCGAAATAGCCCGATTTAATGCTAAAAATAATAAGTTTTTTAGCATCCGCATCGGCATTCACAGCGGCCCGGTTGTTGCCGGAGTAATTGGTATAAAGAAGTTTATTTATGATTTATGGGGCGACACGGTAAATATTGCTTCCCGCATGGAATCTCAGGGTTTACCTTGGCGGATTCAAGTGAGCGAAACTACTTATAAATTTTTGGAAAACAAATATTTGTTTCAGGAGCGAGGAATGATTGAAGTTAAAGGCAAAGGTGTAATGAAAACTTATATTCTCATTGGTCGAAAATCAGGCAGCTCATCAGTCATCAGTCATCTGGCTGATGACTAAAAGTATTGCTAAAGTTAATTAGCAATACTTTTTGACCAATACTAATGGAACTAGCTAATTTGTCGGCAAATTTACGATCGCCCGACGAAGCTGTCGATCGCCACCCTGCCACGGTTGCGCCATCAACTTCGCTCGCAGAGGCGATCGCCCTGATGCGTCGGGCGAGCCACCCTTGCCCACTGCCTAATTCACCTGCATTTCCCGACTCAAACGAAAGTGTAAAAGCATCGATTAATTGCGTCTTAGTTGTCGATGAAAATCAGCTAGTCGGACTGCTAAGCCCGGAAGATGTGCTGAACTTAGCCGCGGCCGAATACGGATGGCAAGACATGAAAGTTGGCGACGCAATGACGCGGAATTTAATTGTCTTACAAGAATCAGAATTTACAGATATTACTACCGCATTCAAGCTATTTTGTCAATACTCGATCGATTGCTTGCCAATTGTAGATGAACGGGGTCAGCCAGTAGGTATAGTCAGCGAAAAAAGCATTCGCCCAGCAATGTATAGCTGGCTCGATGCACTGCATCAAGAAGTGGCAAAACTCCAGGAACAATGCGAACTGTTAGAGGGCAATTGTGAACTAGAAAAAGCCAGCGATCGCCAAAATGCCGAAAATGCCATGCGACAGAGCGAGGCGCGCTACCTGGCGATTGTGGAAGACCAAACCGAACTGATTTGCCGCTACCTCCCAGACGGTAAAATAACTTTTGTCAATCAAGCTTACTGCCGTTATTTCGGCCTGCAACCGTTCGACTTACTCGGCAAATGCTTCATGTCGCTGCTGCCAGAAGCAGACCGAGAAATTTTTCAACAGCAATATACTTCTGTGTCTCCCGAAAACCCTATTTTTACCTGCGAACATCGAGTAATTTTGCCGAGCGGGGACATTCGCTGGCAGCAGTGGATCGATCGGGCGATATTCGACAACAGCGGACAAATCGTCGAGTATCAAGCTGCGGGCCGGGATGTCACGGATCGCAAACAAGCAGAAATCGCTTTGCAGCAGCTCAATGCAGAGTTAGAACTGCGAGTGCAGCAGCGGACACAATGGTACGAAATGGCCGTCTCGGCCGGCAAAGTGGGGGTTTGGGACTGGAATTTGGAAACCGACGAAATCTATATTGCTCCGTCTTTGAAAGCTTTGTTGGGGTATCAGGACGCAGAGATTCCTAACCGCATGGAAAATTGGGCGTCTCATGTTCATCCCGACGATCGAGTTGCAGTCGCCGAAGCAGTAAATGCTTATCTAGAGGGTTTGACAGAAATTTATCAAATAGAACACCGGATGCTGCGTAAAGACGGCAGCACCTGCTGGATACTTGCCCGCGGCAGCGCGATCCGATCGGCTTCTGGCAAGGCCTTCCGCCTGACTGGCACGGACACCGACATTACCGATCGCAAATTGACCGAAGAAAAACTCCAAAACTCCGAAGCCGAACTGCTAGCGCTGTTTAACGCCATGACGGATATCGTCCTAGTTTTCGATGCAAAAGGCCGCTACCTCAAAATTGCCCCTACTGCTCCCGAACTGCTGTACAAACCGGCTCCTGAAGTGCTGGGCAAAACCCTCGCCGAAATCTTCCCAGAAGCGGAAGCTAATTTTGCCCTAGCCCACATTCGCCAAACATTGGCATCTGGGCAAACCCACAGAGTTGAATACAGTATGGAAATCGGCTGCAAATTATTTTGGTTTGATGCCAGTATTTCGCCGCTGGAGATTGATCGGGTGATGTGGGTCGCCCGAGACATTACCGCTCGCAAACACGCAGAAGCTGCACTGCAAAAGAGCGAGGAAAAGTTTCGTAACTTATTTGACGATGCTCCGATCGCGCTTGGTTTGGCAAGCGTGCGCGACTACCGCACGATCAAAGTGAATGAAGCTCACCGCCAGATGTTGGGCTACAGCGATTCGGAGTTGGCTAGCATGACTTTTACTGAACTCACACATCCAGAAGATTTACAAGCAGATGTGGAGCAAGTCAAGCAGTTGATCGGCGGCAATATTTCTCGTTTCCAAAGGGAAAAACGGTTAATTAAGAAAAATGGCGAGCTGATGTGGGCAAACTTGACGGTGACGCTGATCCGCGATCGCGAGGGCATTCCTCTCTACAGCATGGGGGCGATCGAAGATATCAGTTATCGTAAGCGAGCAGAAATGGAATTTCAGCAGTTAAAAGAACGCCTGCAATTTTTACTGGGTTCTAATCCGGCGGTAATTTTTACAGCCGCACCGATGGGGGACTTTTGTACTACTTACATCAGCGACAACGTTCAGACAATCTTTGGCTACGCTCCCCAAGAATTGTTAGCAGATTGTAAATTTTGGTCTAGTAGGATTCACCCTGAAGATCGGCCACAATTTCTAGTAAACTTTTCGGATTTGTCTGCAGAAAAAAATTGCATTTCCGAGTATCGTTTTCTACACCAAGACGGAATTTACCGCTGGCTAAGGACGGAACTAAAACTATTGGTTGACAGCAGGGGCATTCCGATCGAAATTATTGGTTACGCCGCTGATATCAGCAATTCTAAATACGCCGAACTCGCTAGGGGGCAGCAGTTCGAGCAAGAACGGCTTGTGGAGGCGATCGCCCGTCGTGTCCGCCAGTCTTTGCAATTAGCGGAAATTCTCAACACCACGGTTGCGGAACTCCAGCAAGTATTATTAGCCGATCGAGTTTTGGTTTATCAACTTTTACCCGAAGGTGGCGGGCGAGTCATTGCTGAAGCCGTGGCAGAAGGATGCAGCCAACTCGTAGATAGATGTTTTGGCGAAGAGGTTTTTCCCCCTGATAGTTATCAGCTTTATTTGCAAGGGCGAATTTCTGCGATCTCCGAACTAGATTCTCCCTTCCTTACAGCTTGTGTGGCGGAGTTTATGAAACAAATTCAAGTTAGGGCAAAGTTAGTAGTGCCGATTATTCAGCACAGCCAACTTTGGGGATTGCTGATTGCCCACCAATGTGATGGCCCTCGCGATTGGGCAGAATGGGAAATCAATTTATTTCAGCAGTTAGTGAATCAATTGGCGATCGCCATTCAGCAATCTCTACTTTACCAGCAACTGCAAGCTGAACTTAGCGACCGCAAACAAGCGGAAGCAAATTTAAAAAACTCCCTCAAAGAAAAAGAAATTTTGCTTAAAGAAATTCACCACCGCGTCAAAAACAACCTCTGCGTGGTTGCCAGTCTGTTAGAATTGCAATCGAACACAGTTGCCGACCCACAAGTAAGCAAAATGTTGGAAGAAAGTCAGAATCGCCTTTATTCTATGGCTCTGATTCACGAAAAACTGTATCGCTCGACTAACCTAGCGCAAATTAATTTTGGCGAATATCTCGAAGATTTGGTAAGTAACTTGTTTCACTCTTACAATATTAGCAACAACCAAATTCAGTTGCAGGTATTAGCTGAGCCAATTTCCCTAAATCTTGAAACTGCTACTCCCTGCGGTTTAATTGCCAATGAATTGGTTTCCAATACCCTGAAACACGCTTTTCCTGATGGCACAACTGGTACAGTTAGTGTAGAATGCTATCAAACGGGCGATCAAGAAATCAACCTCTTAGTTAAGGACAACGGCATTGGCTTTCCTCAAAACTTAGATTTTCGGAAAACTCACTCAATGGGGTTTCAAGTTGTCTGCACTTTAACCGAGCAGTTAGAAGGAACAATTGAAATATCCAGAGAATTTGGTACATCCTTTCACTTAAAATTTAATGAGTTAAACTACTTTCAAAGATTGTAACAATATGAGTTTGGCCGAAAAACCAATTAATATTTTGATTGTCGAAGACGAACTGTTAATTGCTAAAAATTTATCTCCTAAATTAGAAAAATTGGGATATCAAATCGCCGATATCGTTTCTTCAGGAGCGGATGCTATTCAGCGCGCCCGCGAACTAAGACCCGATTTAATTTTAATGGATATAGTTATCAAAGGCGACATTGACGGCATAGAAACAGCAGCAATAATTAATCAAGAATTAGATATACCAATTATCTATACAACTGCCTATGCCGATGACGAAACTTTGCAGCGAGCCGAAAATACTGGTTCTTACGGCTACCTTCTTAAACCTTTTAAAGAAAGAGAAATGCACGCCACTATCAAGATAGCACTGAGCAAACATCAAGAAGCAGTTAGTCTGAAAAAAATAATGGCATTAGCAGCAGAAAAAAGCGAAAATAGATCGCGCTTTATTTCAATGGCTTACCACGATTTAAACACTCCTTTAACTACCATACAATTATCTGCTGAAATGCTAGAAGATAGCGAATTGCAGAGAACCTCTGGAACTCCCAATAAGAATGTTGATCGGATTAAAAAAGCCGTCAGTAATATGAGTGGGTTGCTGGAAGATATTTTAATGCTTAGCAAAGCAGAATCCGGCAAAATTTCCTTAAATTTAAATCCGATCAATGCGACTGATTTATGCAATTCTATTTTAGAAGAACTGCAACCTATCGTCACCGATAAACACCTAGTACATTTTTGCAGTCACACAAATCCGCTGCACGCCAATCTCGATGCCAAACTACTGCACCACCTTCTGACTAATTTGCTTTCAAACGCCATTAAGTATTCTCCAAACGGCGGCAAGGTAAGTTTAGAATTAAGCTGCGAAAACCAACAAATAATTTTGTGCGTTCGAGATGAGGGAATTGGGATGACACCGGAATATCAAGGAAAACTATTTCAGCAGTTTGAACGGGGTGCTAATGTAGGCAAGATTAAAGGATCGGGTTTGGGACTCTGCATTGTCAAACACATAGTTGACCTGCACGGCGGTACAATAAGTGTGGAAAGTGCGATCGACAAAGGTACTACATTTATTGTCACGCTGCCTTTTATAGTTAGTAGTCAGTAGTCAGTAGTCATTAGTCAGTAGTCAGTAGTCATTAGTCATTAGTCATTAGTCATCTATCCTTCTTCCTTCTTCCTTCTTCCTTCTTCCTTCTTCCTTCTTCCTTCTTCCTTCTTCCTTCTTCCTTCTTCCTGACATCCGTTACATCCGTTACATCCGTTGCCGAACTTCCTTCTGCTATAAATCGATGGGGAGATAAAAGCTCGATCGCCCTATCTTCTTCTCCCCCCGCCGCCTTCGCAAATCGCTCAGCCAAAGCAGGTACAATCGTCAAAGGATTGCTGAGACCAGAAAAAACGTGCAATCCGGGGCGATCGGCAATCGGCCCCACTACAGGCAAATTATCAGCGCTGAAGGCCACACTACACTCGTGCCACGTTGCCGGTAAACCTGCCAAATCCGGCAAAACTTTGCCAATTCCTGCACGAATTGCCGTTTCGCTGGTTTCGCGATCGACTTTAGCATTCAAATCGCTCAAAGTGCGAGACAATTGCCCGATCCGCAAACTCCCATCATTAAACCCAATTGCACCCGAATCTAAAATCGCCGGCTGTAACTCTTTACCAGGTTCATCCCACAGAAAATCCACCTCATTTTTACTAGATTTAGCTTCCAATTCAAAACGTTTTAATACCGCAGGCATCACCAAAGTCCTGAGTTTCAAATCCACAGGTGCAGTTTCCAAAATTTCCGTGCGAGTAAAATAAACTCCCACGGAAACACCAGCCAGCTTCAGTAAACTCCGACTCCAACCTCCAGCACAAATAACCGTATTTTCGCAGGTATAACTTTCCTGTAGCGTCTGGACTCCCGAAATCCGATTTCCCTCTTCGATCAACCCAATTACTTCAGCAAATTCTATAGTGCCTCCCAACCGCAGAAACCCTTGACAATAAGCTTTATTTGTGGCAGTCGGCGAAATGTGACCGTGACGCACAGTCAGAGCTCCGGCGATCGCACTTTTATTCAACAAAGGTTCCAACTCGCCAGCTTCTGCAACACTCAAAAGCTGCGGAACGATCGCAAAATGCGCGTAATTAGCCGCCACTTTTTCGGCATCATTACCCGCATCAATTGTCAGCAACAAATCCAACTCGCGAAACTCAGTATCAGCATCTAATTGGGCAGATAAATGGCGGTGGCGTTCGATACCTTCCCGACACAATTGCCGAGTTAAATCAGTCGTTCCCGACCAATAAGCCAAGCCACCATAACTAAAACGAGTAGCATTTTGCATGGTAGCATCTCGTTCCAAAAGCAGCACAGCAAAACCTTTTTGTGCCAGTTCGTAACTCAGTGCCGCACCCGTAATTCCACCGCCGACAACAATCCAATCGTAACTTTTCATGGGCAACTCAAAGGGAAGGAAAATATCATGCTTAGATTTTAGCTTACGTTTTTTCGGCACCAATCGAAAAACCTCTTCCTGTAGGTAGAGGCTCCCTGCGATCGGCATAACTGAAACTTCCACCCCTCGGGAGATGTTCGCGTAGGCATATTTTTCGTTCAATAGTAGGAATTAGACCCAGAACCAGCAAAAAATTAGAAACACCAGAGAGGTTTTATGAGTATCGACAAACCGAACGAGAAAAAAGATATTAACCGCAGTACCAATCCGGGCGATCGCATTTCCGACGAACCGCAAACCATTGAAGAAAAAGCGCAGCAACTGGCGGTAGACAACGTACCCGACATCACGGGAGATAAAGTTACAGTTCCAACTTATGTGATCGTAGAAGAACCGGATGGGGAAAAGAAAGCTTTGCACCACGTCAAAGACGCCGACGAAATTTCTGACGTAGTTCGGCAGGCCCGCGTTGACGAAAATGGCGAACGGGTTTGGGATTAAGTTCAATCCAATAAAAACGGCTTAGTTGTACAAAAGTTATCTGTAGGAATCATGGAAACAAATCCCAGAAATAGTACGCCCTATCCCAATATTCCGCCGATTCTTGAAAGTCACGATACAGAGTATCGCGACGCCGGCATTACGAGTTCAGTTGCAATTGCAGGGCATCCGATCCACCCCGCGATCGTACTGTTTCCGATCGCCTTTTTAGTAGGAGCCGCCGCCACGGACATCGGTTATTGGCTGACAAGCGATCCGTTTTGGGCGAGAGCTTCGGTTTGGCTGATCGGTGTGGGTTTTGCTGCGGGGATTTTGGCGGCAATCACCGGCTTTTTAGAGTTTTTCAAAGTTAAAAGAGTGCGCGAGCGCAGTGCCGGTTGGTTGCACATGGGCGGCAATGTGGCGGTTATGGTACTTTCCTTGATTAACCTGCTGTTGCGACAAGGAAATCCGGCTGAGCCGATCGTGTATACAGGTTTAGCAATATCGATCGTCGTGGCAACCTTGCTGGGCATTACAGGCTGGTACGGCGGCGAACTAAGTTTTCGCCACAAAATCGGCGTCATTGGCCCTACCAGTCATAATTCCTAGGTTCGTGAGCATTTGTAGTAGGGACTTTCGTCCCTCTTCATTTGACACTTTAGGACTAAAGTCTTGACTACAAACTTAAAGATTTTCCCAGCCAATTGAGATAAGCATCACTGCCAGCGATAATAGGAATAGCAATAATTTCGGGAACTTCATAGGAATGGAGCTCCTGAACTTTTGTTTTTAAAGCCTCAAATTTAGCCAAATCAGTTTTAATCAGCAACTGCCACTCTGACTCGGCATGAATCTCGCCTTGCCAAGTATAAATAGAGTGAATTGGCGACAAACTCACACAAGCAGCCAGCTTGTGTTCAACTAGGGCTTGCTGAATAAGTTAGGAAAAATCGCGTAGGCGTAGCCAGCCGTAGGCATCGCACTTGATGGGCAATTCAAGCTCGGCGAAACATGACTTTTTGTTGACTATAACTTGCCCAGTTATAGCTTTTAATAATCATTGAATCGTAAATAGGTGTGATTTTCGGTTTTTGACATAAAAACACACAAAAAACCCGTCTTAACCAGGTAGAAAGGTTCATCACTAAAAAAGTAATAGCAATGGCTGTTTCCGAAGTATTATCAAGTTTTGTCATCACTCGGTTCAAGCTAAATCTTCTTTTTCCTTGTCCAAACTTGCCCTCAATTGCATTTCTAATTCTTTCATCTTAAGCAGGCTTGTTTCTTTGTTTCCTTACTAACATTTGCTGGTGGCCTTCCTCAAGGGGGGCCACTAATTCTAATTCCTCTTTCTTTACACGCCCGCTCGGTTTTATCTTGTTCGATAAATGCGCTCCGCATGGACTGATTCTGGGTAGTATCATGTGTAACTTTTAAATGCTTCAAATGAGTGCTTTTAAGTCTCCTGATTCGTTAAAGTTATCCCAACTTATCCGGTCTAAAAATACATATCCTTTAATGCAACTCGCGCTCCTGTTTGGCTCCAAAATCTACGGGTTTCCCTGCTTTTCCTCTGACAATAGGACGGATGTGCGGTTGGCTTAAACTTACCCCAACTGTCCTGCTCTGTTTCTTATTTTCAAATAACCACAGTTGTTGCTGATATACTTCTGTGAGGACTAGCAAGGTCTTATACTGCTTTTGGATCAGACTTTGTAGGGTGGCATCTGACTCGATTAGTTGTTCAATATGAGCGAGGTTTCTTTTGATATATTGCAGTTGTTTTTTAATTGCTTGGTTTTTTTTGTTTCGTTTAGGTCGTCGTTGTTTGGCTACTGCTAAATAGTTTTTTCTGGCAATATTACTGTAGGTTCTGGGTTTTTTAGGAATTTTTACTTTGAGAGCATTATAGAGAATGTCGATGGTTTTTTCGGTGTGAACTCTGGCTCGGTTTAATAGTCCTAAGTCCGTCGGATAGCTAATGTCTCCTGGAACACAGGTCGCATCTACGATTAATTTTCCTAGATTTGCTGACTCATTTTTTACCTCCGAATCCTTTTTTTTTCGGGTGGCTTTGAGGTGGATTCCCGTATTTTATTGACCATTCCTTCATTGACTTTATTGATTAAATTCCCACTAATCCGCTGCCGAAAGTGGACTAATAGTGATGGGTCAAATGGGGGTTCATTATGCTCTGGCTAATTGACCGATAAAGTATTGCAGGTATGGGTTTTCTCGGATCTGTTCTACTATTTCTATGTCGCTGATTCCCAGCTTCTCTTTAATAATTAATGCCCCTAATGCCATCCTAAATGATTTGGCTGGTGCTCCCATTTCGGTGGGGAAATTTTCAGCATATTCTGATTCAAACTCTGACGCCCGGGATTAGTTGCGCCATTTTCACCCAACGGTTATCTTCTGACAATCTTCCTTCAAAGGGGATTTCAAAGTCGGATGGGGGGCTTAGGGCAAGCTCAGCTTTTCTATAGACGCTCGCAGGTGGTGATGCACGGGTTTTGAGTTATTATACCTGTTTTTCTTGCACCCTTACTACTTTTTTGGTCGGAAAATCCCTACACTGTTTACTTTTCTCACTGATTCAGCAAGCCCTAGATAGAAGGTTGAAAATTTCTTTCTTTTCAATGGTTGAAAAAAAATGTCAATCAAATGCTAAAACTTCGTTGTGCTTACCTCAACGACCTCTTGGCCATTTGAGGCTTTTGCAAAACCGGGATGCTCCCAATGACAGAAGAGGGATATCAGGGTTTGGATCACGGGCTTACAGTGGCATTTTTTTTGCGGACTGATATAACTACTCTGAATTCACAAATATGGCAATTCGTCAAGCGTTGGTGGGAGAGGGTAAATTAGTGTTGGGTAGAGAAAAATCTACAGGAAGTATCGAAGTGCCTGTCCCATTCGGCTTGCCAGCAGCAGGATCAGGCTGGTAAAGTTGGATACGATCGCGCCCAAGTCGTTTAGCTTGATACAGGGCTTGGTCGGCTGCGGCAATCAGAATTTCGGCTCCCGATTCAGATCCAGGAACAATACTCGCTACGCCCAGGCTGAGAGTGACGTACTCGCTCACCTGAGAACCAGCGTGGGGAAGCTGCAAAGCTGCGATTGTAAGCTGTATTTGTTCGGCTACGATCACTGCGCCTTGAATCGAGGTATTTGGCAGAATAACGGCAAATTCTTCGCCTCCGTAGCGAGCTACTAAATCGGCGGGGCGATTGACTGCATCGGCGATCGCCGCGGCGACTTGTCGCAAACATTCGTCCCCGCCTTGATGCCCGTAAGTATCGTTGTAACTTTTAAAAGAATCAATATCGCAGAGAATCAGGGACATGGGCATTTGTTCCCGCGCTTGTCTACGCCACTCCATTTCTAAATACTGATCGAACCGTCGGCGGTTTGCTAGCTGCGTGAGTGCGTCCGAAGTAGCCAAGCGCTCTAACTTGAGGTTGGCTGCTTGCAACTGCTGGTATAGTTCTGCTTGCTTGATGGCGATCGCCAACTGGGTGGCTAGAGAAGACAGCAACTCTACTTCCAACTGCATCCACTGCCGGGGGCTGCACTGGTGGGCCATCAGCAGCCCCCACAACTCGTCTCCTTGCACTAAAGGCACAACCAAATAAGCTCTCACCGCGAATTGTGCGAGCAAATCAATTTGATATTGCGGCAAATCGGCGGCCAAGACATCGGCGATCGGTCGGATCGCCCGATGTTGGTAGGCTTCGAGATAGAACTCGTCAAAACAGAATTTTTCCAGGGTTTCCCCCAACATCGGCTTGCAGTTGGCAGCTACAGATTCCACTGTTACCGCCCCCCTCGCCGGGGCGGCGCAGACACTGCCGGTACAGGGGTTGAAGCGGACGATCATCACTCGATCGGCCTGAAGGAACTGACGCACTTCTGTCACTGTCGTGCTGAGCACTTCACCCAAATCCAGAGACTGGCGGATATGCTGAGTAATCGTCGCCATCAGCAGTTCTCGTTCGTTCTGCTGCCGCAGCGCCTCTTGTGCCCGTTTGTACTCGGTGATATCTTGAGCGGTGCCGAAAATTTGTTTGGGGCAGCCGTCGGCTGTGCGGGCGAAAACTTGGTCGCGGCAGCGAAACCAGCGCCATTCGCCCGATCGATGTTTGAGCCGATACTCCAACTCCAAAATATGCCCGTCTTGAGTCGAGGGAAATTTTTTCTGGTGGGCTTTGAGCCTCGGCAAATCTTCTGGGTACACCAAACTCGAGTACAAAGCAGTTTGCATCTGTAAAATTTCTTGGGGAGTGTAGCCCAGCAATTTAGAAGCTTGACCGTTGACGTAGACGTTGCGCTGTTCGGTCAAATCGTAGATGTAGAGCAAATAAGGCGCCGCGTCAGCAATTTGCTGGATGAAATGCTGGCTCGATCGCAATTCTTCCTCCACCCGCTGACGCACTTGCACTTCTTCCACAGCTTGATCCCGCATTGTGCGGTAAGCTTGGATGCGATGGGTGAGGTCGGTCACGTCTTGAATCACCAGCAGCGCGTAGAACGATGGGGCATTGACCCCCGGCCATATTGATGACGAAGCTGAGGGTGCAGATTCCCTAGACAAAAAAGCACTTCTTGATGAGCCGACTCCGACACTACCCTCTGATTCCAACTCAAGAGTATGGAGAACCCAGTCTCTAATCTCCTGTTCTTCTATGCCAGCCTCTAGGGCCGGCACAGCAGTCACAGTAGTTTGCTGAATTCGCTGCTGGCCGTCTTGCCAAGTTGCCGGAATCAGGTGTTTGTGAATTTGAGAAGAAAAAATTGTTGGCGGGCCTCCTGCAAAGATTTGCTTGAAGCGAGTGGCGTACTTTAACTGACTCAGGTGAGGAAAATGGGTTGTGATCTTTGTTCCCAATATTTGGCTGCGGGGAATTTTAGTCCACTCTTCCAGACAAGCGTTCCAAAACAGCACCACAAAATCATCTTGCAGCAAGCAGGCGCCGACTGGTACGCTGTCGAGAACCCCAAACTTTTCCTTAATACTTTTGCTCTCCTCAATCATAGACCCCCGGCAAGTTGATTGATAGCAGTCAACAAGGTGTCAAAGGAATTAACATTGAAAATAAGAATGATATCTCCTTCAATGTGAAGCCTTTCAATCATGAAACTGGTCTGGGCTAATAAAACAACTGTATCAGTAGCTAAACCGCCAGATATCAGCAAACTAGCAATCGTCCCTTCGCTATAAGTGGGAATTGAATAGTTCAGGCGCTGCTGAAGTACGTTGCTGATTGCACCCATGACCCCATTAATTACAATATTTCCCACTTCACTCAGCGTACCAATTTTGACTGAATCGAGATCCTGAGTTCCAACTTCTTCCCCTGTAAGCATTGTCACCAGCAGGGCAGCGCTGTTTGTGGGAAAAACTAGCTGGGCAATGCCTCCAAAGGAGCCTGTGAATTTGAGCTGGACAGCGGCGATTTGCTCGCCGTTGAGGTGTTGCTCTAACTCCTCTTCCACGTCAATGGGAGTCAGGATTTGAAGGTAGGGGATTTGCAAGCGAATCGGGGAGTCAATCATGTCGTTCAAAACCCCTGCGGCTTGACCGATCCCGATGTTGACGAGTTCCTGCAAAGCATCGAGCTGTCGAGTGCTTAATTTCATTGGGTGCTCTCCTCGCTGACACTGAGAGCTTTTTTGATCCATCCGATTAGTTCGTCTGAGTTGGGCATTTTGTGAATGACTGCCAGGGCTCCGAGTTCCATGCACTCGGAGCGGGTGCTTGCTTGGATGTCTGCGGTAATGACGATCACTGGAATTTTATATCCTCGATCGCGCATGGCTTGCAGGACTTCCCGACCTTCCATTTCTGGCATCAGCAGGTCTAAGAGCATACAGTTTGGGGTTTTAGTGCCCAGCAGTTCTAGAGCTTCTGGGCCGCTGGATGCTTCCCAAGTCTCGTATCCTTCTGCTCGCAGGATTTTGCAGATTACCCTGCGAGTCAACCACGAATCTTCGACAACGAGAATTGATGTCACTACGTTCTCCTCCTTCTATTGTTTAGGACTGACCGGCGTTGCAGGTACTGCTTTTATCTTGACAGTAATTTAAAGTGTTGGGACGGTGTGTGATCGAGCTTCACTCGGAATTCCTGTTCTTAAAAACTAACGCATTAATGTGTTGGATAGTTTAGTATCTTGGACTATGTTAAGAAAAAACCCGGTTTCTGAATGAAACCAGGTTTGCGGGATCTCTATTGCTCCTCACAAGGGCGCTCAATTATAGATTACCAAACGCTTCCGAAGGGACTCTACTCGCTGTTTGGCAGTGGTATTGTCTGGCTCGCAGGCGAGAGCTTGTTCGTACATTTCCAAGGCTTGAGCGGTTAATTTCTTGCGCTCGTAGGCGTGACCCAGGTTGTTGAGACAGGTAACGTATTCTGGCTGCAACTTCAGGGCTTCTTTGTACTGGCGGATCGCGATGTCGTACTGTTCTTGGCCGAAGTGTGCAAAACCGAGGGCGTTGTAAATAACAGCTTGATTTTCTTCGCCTTCTAAGTCTTTGGCTTTCAGGGCTTTTTGAAACAGTACGATCGCCTGGGAGTAAAGCTTCTTATCTAGATAGATACTTCCTAATTCGTAGTATTCCTGTGCTGTTCCTTTTTCTACTGTCAGCTTATTTTCTAAGCGTTCCAGAGACATTTCCAGCTTCCGAGTTTTGAGAATCTGGCGCACCACAAACCAGGAACTGCTGCCGAGTATAGCGAGCAGGACTGTCAGGTAAACAATCAGTAAATTACTATCCATGTTTTTCTTAAATTTAGGTAGGTCTGTGGAAGGTTTTATTTATTTTAAGGCGCTAGCAATCTCTGAGATTTGCCTCTGCAACTGTATAAAAAACAAGGAAATAGCGATCGACTGGCCCGATCGCGATTTCTGAAAAAGCCAGAGTCCAGAAGTAAGAACAAAGAAGGAAAGTTTGTCTCAACATCCTAAATTTATCAGGAGTTTTCCTTCTCTGGCAGACCGTTAAATCTTTCTTACTTCTGCTTTGTGCTTTCTGAGAATCAAGGGAACTTTCAGGCTCCGGCTCGATTAGCCATTTCCACGACTTTACCGAATGTTGCCGGGTCAATGATCGCCATTTGTGCCAGCATTTTGCGGTTGATTTCGATGTTGGCTTTTTTCATGTTGCCGATCAGTCTGCTGTAGCTCGTGCCGTGCTGGCGCGATGCGGCATTGATCCGAGCAATCCACAGGCGGCGGAAATCGCGTTTGCGTTTTTTGCGATCGCGATAACCGTTACGCAGGGCCTGCATCACCCGTTGGTTAGCTGTGCGGAACTGTTTCGACTGTGCGCCTCGGAAACCCTTGGCTAATTTGAGAATTTTTTTGCGGCGCGCTCTGGCGACATTACCGCGTTTTACCCGTGTCATCTTTAATTTCCGTTAAACTTTACAAGTATGGAAGCATTAACCGCACGTTAGCATCGTTGGTCTCGTCGATGACGACCAGCTTAGATAGACGGCTTTTGCGAGCTGAACTTTTGTGCTGTAGCAAGTGGCTTTTGTAAGCTTTACGGCGCACAATTTTACCGCTGCCGGTCGCTCTAAAGCGCTTTGCGGCTGCTTTGCGAGTTTTGAGTTTTGGCATGAACTGGTGTTATTTGGACACAAGCTTATACCGTATCACGTTTGTGCTACTTTCTGCAAGGGAGATTTGCGGGTTGGGGGTGGCGCTGCATTTGCGGCGATATACAGGATGGGCGATCGGCTAATCTTGCGGTAGTTTGCGGTAGTTGACACCTGGTATAAAATGTTATACCGCAGTTGCGGTATAATTAATGGTTATACCTCTGGGTTATCCGCAGGGTTAATATTTGAAAGCTGCTGGTGAGGCACTATATAAATTAAATTGAAGATGCAACATTAATTATTGGTTATGGCGCTTAGAGACTCCCTTGAAAAAATCCTTTGGAAATATCCATTGGTCAGTAACGACAACATCAAAGGACATTCATTTGCTACTTATGTCAGAAATGTAGTAATGTAGTGCCGAAATCAATAATTGCTTCATTGGAATTACCAGAAATCTATAGCGTAAAAGCTTCCGCAGGGAATGGTTCTTGGGCTAAAGTTCCTTGGATAGCAATATTTAACAAGCTTGTAACTGAGAGTGTCCAGTCGGGCTTTTACTGTGTTTATTTATTTCGCGCTGAGTTCTCTGGCGTTTATCTTTCTCTCAATCAAGGAATAGCAGATAAAAGAAATAAGTTCGGACTTGGGAGAGGGACATGGTAAGGGTTCAAGCACAACTATTTAAAAATAAGCTTGGTTCTGACAAGCTCAGAGAATTTTCCGATCCTCTCGATCTTCAGCTTGATTCGATATATTTTACTATTTCTTGACTCCGAATTCTTAAGCCGAGGTGTTCGTAGACTTCTACAGGAATAGCTGTGCGTACTGCACCAGTATCTATCAGTGCTTCTGCTTCGTACACGCGCAACAGATTTGGATTGAGCAATCCTCTCTTGACTAACTCTTCATCAATGGCATTCGTTAGCTTGACTTTGACTCGAACTGCACCCTTATTTTTGCTGGCTTGAATTAGATTGCGATCGAGATTTATCATATCGCCTCTTTTCATCTAGAAAGTCTACCTTTGATTCTAGCCACAATTTATGGTATTAAGGTTCGCAGTGCCAACGCTACAAGTCGAGTTTTTACGTAAGTCTTACAGCGTATTCCAGGTTGAGGAAGTGCAGTAGGGACAAAGGCTTTCGCCCCGTCCCTACAGGGATATATCACTCTTGTGGATTGGGCATCCTGACCGCCCTAAACATACAAGTTAAATGCACAACAGCTTACTCATCTTCTGCATAGATAAACCGATACAATTCGCTAGGATCTGGCTCGGCGCTTTTCTCAGCAAAATCCACTGCATCGTCAATTACTGCTTGAATTTTATTATCGATCTCTTTCAATTCTTCAGCAGTTGCCAAAGTTCGATCGATCAAATCAGCAGCCAACTTCTTAATCGGATCGCGGGGGAACCAATATTCCTTCTCTTCCTTAGAACGCAACTCATCAGGATCGGCCAAAGAATGGCCGCGAAAGCGATAAGTCAAAGCCTCAATCAAAGTCGGCCCCTCGCCGGCCCGCGCCCGCGCCACAGCTTCCTTCGCCACTTCCCGCACTGCCAAAACATCCATCCCGTCAACCTCAAAACCAGCCATGCCAAAAGCATGAGCCTTCTTGTAAATCAGCGGGTCAGAAGTAGCTCGCTCGTGGGCCATCCCGATCGCCCATTTGTTGTTTTCCACAACATAAATAATCGGCAACTTCCACAAAGCCGCCATATTCAAACATTCAAAAAACTGCCCGTTATTTGCAGCACCATCGCCAAAAAAACAAGCAGTCACGCCATCGGAACTCTCATCCCCCAAAGCTTCGCGGCGGTACTTCGATTGAAAGGCAGCCCCCGTAGCTACAGGAATCCCCTCAGCCACAAAAGCATAACCTCCCAACAGTCGGTGTTCGGCCGAAAACATATGCATCGAACCGCCGCGGCCCTTCGAGCAACCAGTTTCCTTCCCGAACAACTCCGCCATTACCTCCCGCGCCGGCACGCCCGCGCTCAAAGCGTGAACGTGATCGCGGTAGGTGCTGCTGACGTAATCGGTGTCATCCCGGCGCATCGATCGAATCACGCCAGTAGAGACAGCTTCCTGACCGTTGTACAAGTGGACAAAACCAAACATTTTGCCCCGGTAGTACATCTCAGCACACTTGTCCTCAAAGTAGCGCCCCAAGACCATATCCTCGTAGAGCATCAAGCCCTCATCCCGAGAAATGGTTACGCTTTGCGCGTCAAAAACTGGTAAAGTCCGTTCCTGAACCATAAATAATTAATACCCGACGATCGGCTTCCTAGACATCTAAATTTAAACCGAGATGGGACACAACCGCAGCAGAAAACGATCGCACCTTTTCTGTGCAGCACTTCACCAATTGTTAAAATGAGTTTGGCCCTCGGGGCGGATTGCCGGGACTCGGAGAACCAACTCCCATCTAAACCCCATGCACACCAATGATATAATTCCATTACTCTCAAACCCGAAAATGCTCAAGAGTCAAACGACTCATTTAGCTGACGGGCAATCAGTAACTCAGGGCTAAAGCCACTGAGCTTGTGAGAGAAATCTCTCCCAAGCTGTACTGACCAGCCTAAGCCTTAACTGGCTACGTTTTTTGAGTCACGACACCCTGGAATGCGTAGCTAGTTCCTTGCTCTGTCGCTGAAGGTTAAACAGTTCTAAAGTCACTGGAACAGTGCTTTCAGCCTAACAAGCTCACTAAACATTGACCGACAAGCTAACTTTACCCCAGAAATGGGAGATTGAGGGCAACCATACCCTCACGCCTTGGGGCAACCACACCCCTCCGCCCCGCGAGGGGCATTCAAGGCGATTGAAATCGCCGGGTCGTTTTCCTCTCAGGACTAAAGTCTCGCTCGTTTCCCACTTACCGAGTATTTCTTGTGAGCCTTTGCATTTTCCTCACTGTAAAACGCCCTAGAGGGAAAAAAATCAGAGTATCTCTACGGCAAGTCCAACATACCGTGAATGGGGCGGTTGGAAGCCAACACCAGAATTTTTGATTTGGTTTGCGGGAGTATGTCACTTAAGATAGGCTAATTCAGTTGCTAGCGCTTTGGGGAAGTGGACAGTTCTTTAACTTATGTTAATTCCACTAGATTACTACCGGATTTTGGGTCTACCGATTCAAGCTACTGCCGAACAGTTGCAGCAGGCTCACCGCGATCGAACTTTACAGCTTCCGCGCAGGGAGTATTCCGAAGTTGCGATCGTCGCCCGCAAACAACTGCTCGATGAAGCCTGCGCCGTTCTGTCAGACTCAGAGGGGCGCAAAGCTTACGATGCCAGTTTTTTAGCCAAAACTTACGATCGAGAGTCGGAAGCCGCACAGGAAGCCAAGCACCAGAGGTCAAAAACCTTAGCAGGCACTGCCACCGTCCTGCAAGACGCAGGAGAAACCGCTCCGGCAGAGTCCAAGGCTTTAGAGGCTGCTCCCGACCCCCACACTCCAAGTATTGAAATCGATGACAACCAATTCGTAGGAGCCCTGCTCATACTGCAAGAACTGGGGGAATACGAACTCGTACAGAAGCTGGGTCGCCCGTATCTTAACAATGGCAGCATCGCGATCGCAGAAGGTCGTTTCGGCGACCCTCAGCTCGTGAGGCCAGATATAGTTTTAACCGTCAGCCTTGCCTGTCTAGAACTCGGCCGCGAACAGTGGCAGCAAGGTCAGTACGAAAATGCCGCAAAATCATTAGAAGCAGGTCAAGAATTGCTGCTGCGCGAAAGCCTATTTGCAAGCGTGAGGGGTGAAATGCAAGCCGACATATACAAACTCCGTCCGTACAACATTTTAGAGCTATTATCACTCCCCGAAGAAAAAGTCGCCGAGCGTCGCCGGGGGCTGGAAATCCTGCGAGAAATGCTTCAAGAACGAGGCGGTATCGACGGTTCGGGAGACGATCGATCGGGTTTAGGAATAGAAGACTTCCTCCGGTTCGTGCAGCAAATGCGTAAACACCTAACCAGCAGCGAGCAGCAGGCGCTATTTGAAGCCGAAGCCGGCCGCCCCTCCGCAGTCGCCACTTACCTCTCGGTCTACACCCTGTTAGCCCAAGGATTTGCCGCCAGACAGCCATCGATGATCCGTCGGGCAAAGCTGATGCTGATGCAGCTCGGTCGCCGCCAAGACGTTCACCTGGAAAAAGCCGTTTGTTCGCTGCTGCTGGGCCAGACAGAAGAAGCCAGCAGAGCCCTCGAACTCAGTTCGGAAAAAGAACCCCTGGCCTTCATTCGCGAACATTCCCAAGATTCACCCGACTTGTTGCCCGGACTGTGCTTGTACGCCGAACATTGGCTACAAGAAGAAGTGTTTCCCCACTTCCGCGACTTGGCCAACGAGTCAGTGTCCTTGAAAGACTACTTTGCCGACCCGAAAGTACAAGCTTACCTAGAAGCTTTGCCACAGGACGCAGAAACCGCCAACGAATGGGTCGTCGTGCAGCCCCGCGCCGGCAAGCTCCCAGGGCGACTGCAACCGGCAGCAGGCCGATCGCCCGCTGCCATACCCGCACAGCCACCCACAGCCAAGCAGGGAGCCAGTACCGTCACCTTGACCCCCGTACCGGGCGACGCTTCCACCGCAGCTTCGGGCGCGAAATCCCAGGCAGCAGTGGCCGCGCCAAGCGCTGTTGCCCCGGTCTCTCTCCCGATAGCTACAGTGCCACACCCTGCAGACTCGACTTCCAAACAACGCAGACGCCAACATTCAGGGCGCAGC
The DNA here is from genome assembly GCF_036705685.1 of Microcoleus sp. AT3-A2. Classification (NCBI taxonomy): domain Bacteria; kingdom Bacillati; phylum Cyanobacteriota; class Cyanophyceae; order Oscillatoriales; family Microcoleaceae; genus Microcoleus; species Microcoleus sp. AT3-A2. The sequence continues at coordinate 16,051 of NZ_JAUBVF010000036.1, read as the reverse complement.
GGAGCAAGTGGCAATGGGCTAAAGGGCGATTTTGCCGATCGGGCGCGCACCAAGGCAGCAGAAATTACCGCCCAAGTCAAGTCCATGCCTCCAAACAGGTTGGCTTTGTTTCTAGTCGCAGGTGTCCTGAGCCTGTTATTCCTGTGGTTAATACTCAGTCTGTTGGCTAGCGCGATGCAAGCCCTATCGGGCCCATCTCTCCGAGGAGAGCAAGCCCTGGTTCGCCTGGAAGAACCGCCGCTGGAAATCCCTGCCGTGGCCCCGGCCCCAGAGCCGAGCGCCGCAGGCCCAGTGTCGGGAGAAATCACTGAGCAATCAGCAAAAGACTTAGTTCAAAGCTGGCTATCGGCGAAAGCAGCGGCTTTGGGCCCTAATCACGCTGTCGAAGAATTAAAGCAAGTTCTGACAGAACCGGCTTTGTCTCGCTGGCAATTAATGGCAGAAGCTCAACAGCGTAACAACGCTCACCAGCGTTATGTACACAAGCTGCAAGTTAATGGAGTTACCACAAATCCGACTAATCCCGATCGCGCCCAAGTAGAAGCCCAAGTCTCGGAAAAAGCCGAAGTGTTCGATCGTTCTCAGCTCGTTTCTTCCCGCAATGAAAACCTGCGGGTGCGCTACGACTTGATCCGTCAAGATGGACAGTGGCGGATTATGGATTGGCAAGTGATTAAGTAAGGAATTGTTCAGTTGACAGTTGACTGTTGACTGTTGGCAGTTGGCAGTTGACAGTTGACCTGGGATACCGACATCTACCTGGAACGAAGAGGATTGGAGTAATGAACAGTCTTCTTTTAATTTCTCCTGATCGGGGTTCTGGCTGTAAACCTATTCTTTCTGGTAATTGGTAATTGGTAATTTTTGCTGGCTAATTACTAATTACCAGTTTCTGATTATTAGGTGAATTTTTAATTTCAAAAGCGGGAGTTTGAATTGCAGATTATTGTTGAAGGCTGGCGTTTTATTTATCATTCCTATTGCGTAGCCAATCAATTTCAACTGCTGGAAATGCTCGATCGTCCGCGAGGACAAATTGAGCTTTTCCACCGCGATATGCCATACATTGACGCAGCTTGGGAGACGAAAATTAGTTTGTTCGATCGCCCAAATGAAACATTACTTCGCAGCATTAAGAACCCTGCGGTAAATCAGTCAGCCGATGTTACCCTGCGAATTTACTGCCCGTGGGACTTCTCGGCATCCAGTAGCGCTCAAACTTGGGTATTTGCAGCGACAGAATGGGGGATTATTACCAGTTCAGTATTACAGGCGATGGGTGTTAAGTCGATCGCCCAAACCCCGGTTAATTCAGAAACGAAAATTATTACACCTTCAGCTTGGTCAAAAGCCGGCTTAATTCGCAGCGGTGTTGAGGCCGATCGCATTGCCGTCGTACCTTTGGGAGTCGATCCTAAGATTTATTATCCTGCTGCGGGCGATCGGCGTCAATCGCTGCGCGAAAGCTTGGGCTGGTCAAACTATTTTATATTTTTAAACATCGGCGGACAAACCGATCGCAAAGGTATTCGCCCTTTATTAAAAGCCTTCGCTGCGGTAGTTGACAAATATCCAGATGCGAGATTAGTTTTAAAAGGTTCTGAACTGCTTTATCCGTCGAGAGACGAGATTGCTGAAGCCTGCCAAGTTGTGCTCAACGATGCGGAAAGAGCGAGGGTTTTACCAAAATTAATTTATACTGGTAGCCAGCTATCTTTTGCTCAAATAGCAGAGTTTTACCAAGCAGCAGATGTTTATGTTTCTCCCTATTTGGCAGAAGGTTTTAATCTGCCGGTGTTGGAAGCTGCAGCTTGTGGTTTGCCGGTTATTTGCACTGCAGGCGGCCCTACGGATGATTTTACGCGATCGAACTTTGCACTGCGGATTGAGAGTAAATTTACGGCAGTGGTGAGTGACGGGGAAACCTTATTTATCTTAGCTCCTGAGTGGGAACACTTGACTGATTTGATGCAAGGGGCGATCGAACAGCCTGGAATCGCTGCGAAAGCGAGGGTTGCGGGCCCGGCTTTTGTGGCTGAAAATTTTACTTGGAGGCGCGTAGTCGATCGATTGCTTGAGGTTATGGGAGGAGATAAAAAGAGAGAGGAGAGGTCTATTTTTGAGCCAATAATTTTGTAGTTTGGGCGTTTCAAGCCCTAGATGGGGAAATAGCGGTATCCTGACCGAGCCGTAACAGTTTCGAGTCATAGTTGGGAAATGGATTTTCCAACAGGCTAAATTGTTGCCACAATAAAATGAATACTACCGAGAAACAAAGGACATGACCCAAGAGGAAGCACTACGACGAATTGAGCGACTTATCAATAAAAAAGTGACGGGACTGAATTTGTCGGGGCTGGATTTGAAAGAATTGCCACCGGAAATTTTTAAGTATACGCATCTGACACACCTTTTACTCGATACGAACCAGATTACCTTTATCCCAGATGCTATGTCGCAACTGTCGAATCTGAAATTGCTTGACCTTAGTAATAATCATATTACTTCCATCCCAGAAGCGCTCGGACAACTGTCAAATCTGACACGGCTTAACTTCAGTAGGAATCAGATTAGCTCCATCCCAGAGGCGTTCGGGCAACTATCGAATCTGACAAGCCTTGACCTCAGTTATAATAAGATTACCTCCATCCCAGAAGCGCTAGGGCAACTGTCAAATATGACACGGCTTGACCTCAGTGACAATGAGATTACTTCCATTCCAGAGACGCTCGGACAACTGTCAAATCTGACACGGCTTGGTCTCAATAACAATAAGATTACCTCCATCCCAGAGGCACTCGGGCAACTGTCGAATCTGAGGTGGCTTGAACTCAATAGCAATGATATTACCTCCATCCCAGAGGCACTCGGGCAACTGTCGAATTTGACAGGACTTTGCCTCAATAGCAATCAAATTACCTCCATTCCAGAGGCGCTTGGGCAACTGTTAAATCTGAAATATCTTTACCTCAGTAGCAATGATATTACTTCTATTCCAGAGGCGATCGGGCAACTGTCGAATTTGGACTTGCTTGGTCTCAATAACAATAAGATTACCTACATCCCAGAGGCGCTTGGGCAACTGCCGAATCTGACAGGGCTTTGCCTCAATAACAATAAAATTACCTCCATCCCAGAAACGCTCAAACAACTGTCAAATCTGGAATGGCTTGACGTCCGTAACAATAAAATTACCTCCATCTCAGAAGCGCTCCGTGATTGGGTTGAAGACATCCCAGAAGCGATTTATGATTGGGTTGAAAAGTGATTTCACGTCAAACCTTTGCCCTGTATGCTTTTACCTGGTTTGACTATAATGTTTATAGTTTAATGCTTATAGTTAAGTCTGCTGTGTCAACCTTTGACACTACACTCTTACATCCAACAATGTAGCTTTTGTATCAAAGCTACATTGTTGGGTCTGAGGTGGTTGTCAAGATGCCTATTGCATCGTTTTCTCAAGATGATACCCCGCTTCTAAAAGCTAGAGAGTCAAATAAAAACCAGAAATATTCTGAATTTCGGGAAAATAAATACTACGGAGAAACAAAGAGCATGACGCGAGACGAAGCAGCTCGACGAATTGACCAAGCAGCCAAGAAAAATTTGACGGAACTGGATTTGTCGGGGTTGGAGCTGGAAGAATTGCCACCAGAAATTGCCAAGTGTACGCATCTGACACGGCTTTTATTCAATAGAAATCAGATTACCTCCATCCCAGATACAATCGGGCAATTGTCGAACCTGACACGGCTTGACCTCCGTGAGAACCAGATTACCTCCATCCCAGATGCAATCGGGCAACTGTTAAATCTGACAGAGCTTGACCTCTATAAAAATAAAATTACTTCCATCCCAGAGGTGCTTCGGCAACTGTCCAAGCTGACATACCTTGACCTCAGTAGCAATCAGATAACCAAAATCCCAGAAGCGCTCGGCCAACTGTCCAATCTGAAAGAGCTTGACCTCAGTAACAACGAGATTACCTCCCTCCCAAGCGCGCTCGGAAAACTGTCGAATCTGACACGGCTTGACTTCAGTAGGAATCAGCTTACCTCCATCCCAGAGGTGTTCGGGCAACTATCGAATCTGACATGGTTTGACCTCCGTAGAAATCAGATTACTTCCATCCCAAAGGCGCTCGGGCAATTGTCGAATCTGACAGAGCTTTACCTTAGTGACAATCAGATTACTTCCATACCAGAGACGTTCGGGCAACTGTCGAATCTGACCAAGCTTTACCTCGGTGATAATCAGATTACCTCCATTCCAGAGGCACTGGGGCAATTGTCGAATCTGAGAGGGTTTTACCTCAGTAACAATCAGATTACGTCCATCCCAGAGGCGCTGGGGCAACTGTCCAAGCTGACAAAGCTTTACCTCAGTAGAAATCAGATTACCTCCATCCCAGAGGCGCTGGGGCAACTGTCGAATCTGACCCAGCTTTACCTCGGTGAGAATCAGATTGCCTCCATCCCAGAGGCGTTGGGGCAATTGTCGAATCTGATGTGGCTTTACATCGGTGAGAATCAGATTGCCTCCATCCCAGAGGCGCTAGGGCAACTGTCGAATCTGGTAGGGCTTGGACTCAGTGGCAATCAGATTACCTCCATCCCAGAGGTGCTAGGGCAACTGCCCAAGCTGGAATACCTTGACCTCAGTGGCAATCATATAACCAAAATCCCAGAGGCGCTCGGCCAACTGCCGAAGCTGAAAATAGATGAATAGGCTGAGTGAGCTTTAATAGTTTCCAGCTTTAAATGGGGAAATTTGATATCCTGACCGAGCTGTCGCACTTCCAAGCCCTAGGCTGGGAAAATATAGTATCCCCGCCTAGAACAAGGTTTTGGAGCGAGCTGGAAAATGGGGTTTTTTCCGGCGAAGAGTGTCTGTCATTTTAGATATCCTATTTTTGGTTATGTTTCAATCCCTGATAGGGTTTTAGGTTTTTTCCGTTATCGGGCGCGCGTTCGAGAGTGATGGAACCAAAACTGCCTATAAAGGGAAGCTCAAGGAAAAACCAATAACCTACCGCAATATAGCCATAAAAGACTACTTAAAATTAGCAAAAAAAACACAACTATTCCGCCAACCAAAAAGCAAAGTGATTAAAAAACAACTCCGACATATCACAAAAAATAGCTCATATTTAACAGCTAATCGAGTTATACACTTCTCTAGGAAATCTTACGAAAAAGTCAGATAAAAGCTTCCCAATGGTAGGCTTCTCAAAATCTATGCTTTAGCCAATCACTGATTGCAATTTATATTTTATGGGAGCAAATCTTAATTAATTGTTAGAAGTGATTGATCCAGACTTATTCACAAAAACCTAAACCTTCAATAATTAGCGAATTTTTACCTGCCATATTTGCAGTATTTGCGCTTCGCGGTTGCGAAAAATATTATTGGCAAATTGCATACAAAATCCCCAAATTAACTTAAAATCAGTAGAGTGGCATTTACCTTAAAACTACCTATGACAAAAGCCGAAATTAGCACCAAAAACATCACAGTTCCTAACGGGGATTTGCAAATAGCTGCATACCTAGCCCAGCCAGCCTCCCCAGGGCAATTTCCCGCAGTTATCGTGATTCAAGAAATCTTTGGCGTCAACGCGCACATCCGCGAAGTTACGGAAAGAATAGCAAAAGAAGGATATGTGGCGATCGCCCCAGCCATTTACCAGCGTCAAGCCCCCGGCTTTGAAACCGGCTACACACCCGAAGCCATCCAAATCGGCAGAGAATACAAAGAAAAAACCACCGCTTCCGAACTTCTCGGCGATATCCAAGCCACCATCGATTACCTCAAAACTCTACCCTCTGTCAAACCAGAAGGTTTTGGCTGCATTGGTTTCTGCTTTGGAGGGCACGTCGCCTACCTCGCCGCTACTTTGCCCGAAATCAAGGCTACAGCGTCGTTCTACGGCGCCGGTATTGCCACCCAAACCCCCGGCGGCGGCACCCCCACGATCGCCCGCACAGCAGACATTAAAGGCACTCTCTACGCCTTTTTTGGCACTCAAGACCCCAGCATTCCCTTAGAACAAGTTGACCAAATCGCCGCAGAATTGCAAAAACACAGTATTTCTCACCAAATTTTCCGCTACAATGCCGATCACGGCTTCTTCTGCGACCACCGCGGCAGTTACGACGCTACGGCAGCAGCCGACTCGTGGGTGCAGGTGAAGCAGCTATTTCATCAGCAACTTCAACCAGCTTAGAGAGTGGGAGATGGGGAGATAGGGAGATAGGGAGATGGGGAGAGTGGGAAAATTTTTTCTACTGACGACTGCCAACTAAATTACTGACAACTGACAACTAAACTGACATGAATTCCAAATCTACAGGTTCTCAAAGCGCAAAACCATCCTTTTCAATGGATGATTTTGCTAAAGCCCTCGAACAGCACAATTATGAGTTCCAGAAGGGACAAGTAGTGCGCGGCAAAGTGTTCGAGTACGACTCAAACGGTGCGTATGTTGATATCGGCGGCAAGTCTTCGGCTTTTTTGCCGATCGAAGAGGCTGCTTTGAGAACAGTAACGGATTTGTCGGAAGTGGTTCCGCTGGACGAGGAACGGGACTTTTTGATTATCCGCGAACAAGATGCAGATGGCCAAGTTACTTTGTCTCTGCGGCAGTTACAAATTCAGCAAGCTTGGGAAGATTTAATTGAATTGCAAGAAACCGGTAAAGTTCTTCAGGTGCGGGTTTCTGGGGCGAATAAGGGCGGCGTGACTGTAGATGTTCAGGGAATGCGGGGTTTTATTCCCCGATCGCACTTAGTCGATCGCGATAACCTAGAATCGCTGATTGGTCAATCTTTGAGCGTTAATTTTTTGGAGGTCGATCGCGAACGGGAAAAACTCGTACTTTCCCAGCGGATGGCCACTCAATCCAATGCCTTCAAGGATTTGCAAATTGGTCAGTTGGTGGAAGGAAAAGTCAGCAGCATCAAGCCTTTTGGCGTGTTCGTGGACTTGGAAGGAGTTAGCGGTTTGCTGCACATCAAGCAAGTCAGCCAAAAATATATTGATAACCTTGGCAAGGTGTTTGCTCCCGGTCAACCCCTAAAAGCGATCGTGCTTGACCTCGATGAAAGTCGTGGCCGAATTTCACTTTCTACGCGGGTACTAGAAAATTACCCAGGGGAAATGGTGGATAAAATGGCGGATGTTATGGATACCGCAGAAGAGCGATCGGAACGTGCTCGAAAGACTCTTTCTTAAGTCTTGACGTAATTAGAACCCCATCTACCGGAAACAATAGGAATCTAGGTTTAACCGCAGATAAACGCCGATAAACACAGATAAAATCGAATCGTCCTTCATCTGCGTCCCTCGGCTGCTATCTGCAGTTAAAAAATCCCCATCTAACTAATCTGCTTTCTTCTTGATTCCTAATCAACAGTCAACAGTCAAAAGTCAACAATCATTCCGGTGCAACCGGAATCGATCTAAGATGACTCGCAATTGTTTCACTCTCCACCGTTGCTTCCACTGGCCAAGAATTTTCCATCTCTACTGTTTGTTTCGGCTGATAAACTGCCAAGTCGAACCAGAAAGTTGTACCCACATTAACTTCGCTAACTAAATTAATTTTAGTGTGGTGCTTATCAATAATGTTTCTGACAATAGAAAGACCTAATCCCGTTCCTTCTAAAGTATGTACTCGGTTTTCTACCCGGAAAAAGCGATCGAAGATTGCTTGTTGGTCTTCAGGATCTATGCCAATTCCAGTATCAGAAATTTCGATCCGCACTACCGGAAAATGTTTGGCATCCGGTGACAAGTTGTGGTTGACGGATTGACCATCTTTGTTGGTGGGGGCCTCCGGCTCTAGCAAATACGCTCGAATTGCCACCTTGCCGCCGGACTGAGTAAATTTTAAGGCATTTCCTACTAAATTTGCAAATACTTGCAGCAGCAAATCGTAATGACCTAAAGCAGGCGGCAAATACGGGTCAACTTCTTGCTCTAATTCAATGCCTTTATCCTTAGCATTTAACTGATAAGTCCGCAGGGTTTGTTCCACAGCTTGCGGGAGGTCAACCGCCTCCAAATGATAAACTCGGCAGGATTCCAGTCGCGACAAGTCTAACACGTCGTTAACTAAACGAGTTAGTCGATCGGTTTCTCGATTGGCAATTTCTAGGAATTCCCTGCGCTCACTTTCTAGAAGGTCTTCCCCGTACTCGTGGAGAGTCTCGATAAAAGATTTGATATTAAATAAAGGTGTTCTCAATTCGTGAGAAACATTGCTGATAAAATTGCTTTTAGCCTCATTGAGTTCTACTTCGCGAGTAATGTCCTGCACTGTCATTGCAATGCCTTTGAGACTTTCTCGGTAATTTCCTGAACCTTGATGCTTGGAGGTTTGCTCGTAGAAAGTACACTCTACAGCTACCGGGCGTTGTGGTTCGGTACAGGTATCTTCCTCATGGCGGATGCAGCTTCTGCACAGCGGTTCGGCACCGGGCGCTTTGTGCAGAATGACAGTAGTTAAAACAATCCGAATTGTACGGTTAACTGGTTCGCTCATAGAGATGCGAAATTCGCTGCCGTCGCGATCGCCCGCAGCTATTTCCTGCAAAGGTCTCGCCAACTCCTGCTGCACTTCCGAAGGCAAAATGTTCAGAACATTTACTCCGAGCGCATTTTTGCCTTCCCATCCAAAAATCCGCATCCCCGTCGGATTAACTAAAATTACCTGCAAATTTGCATCCAACAACAGCGCCCCGTCAGCAATAGTTGAAACCAAAGTTTCTAACTTAGCTTTTTCCGCTGTCAGCTCTTCAATATTTTGTTCTTCATAACTTTCGAGTTTCTGAGCCATTTCATTAAAACTGCCGATTAACTCGCCCAATTCTCCCCCTAAAGGCAGGTCAACTCGCTGCTTAAAATTCCCGGTGGCAATATTTTTTACCCCGAAGACTAATTGTTTGATCGGCTGAGTAATTGTCAAAGCATTAAATACAGCTCCCAAAATTACCATTACCCAAATTGTCACAAATACTGCTAAAGTGACATCCCTAGTCAGATTTGAAGAGATAACTGCTGCGGGATTTGGGTTAATGCCGATCGCCAAAACTCCCAAATATTTGTCTTCATGAATTAACGGCACAAATACATCGGTAACTTCTCCATCTGGCGTCAAATGCTGCCGTACCAAAGGCAAAGAAGTTAAATTTCTCGCCTCAATATCGGCGAGAAAATTATCGGGAAGTTTGATCTGGCGGCGCAGCGTCAGAGAAGTTTGTACCTCTGATTCCGAAAAGGGTATCCCCAGGAAAATATCCCCAGCTTCGTCTGCATAAAGCATATAGCGGACGCTGGAGGTGCTGCTATAAAATTGGCGAGAAAAGCGGGCGACTTCGGAGCGATCGTTTTTGGCAATCAGCGGCGCCACATTTGCCGCCAACAGCAGGCCCAGGTCGCGGCCGTAACGAGTATCGTTAAGTCGGGCGTCTTGCTGGATAGTATTCACGGCCCAGAATGTCAGGCCACTCATAATTAACGAAACTACGAGGGTAGCAGCAGCCATCAGGCGGGTCTGGAGGGTAAAATCCGACCACCAGCGGGCAATAATTTCTCCGATTTTGTTTAGTATGGCCAGCATTTCACCAGTTCACCCGTTCAATATTAAAAGCAAGATCAATTCAGTTGGCTCCCGATTAAATTTTCTGCTGCGACTTGTCCGCTACGGCCACCGCAGAGATACCAAACTTCATTGTTACATTTCTACATTGACATTGCTTGGCTTTCGGATGGCGGCCGATGTCGAAATTCCTAATTTTTACCGCCCAGTGCTCGGCGACCGATGTCCCGGCGGCAGTAGACGCCTTCAAATTGGATGCAATCAACTGCTGCATAAGCTGTGGAGATAGCTTGTTCCAAAGTTTCTCCCGCTGCGGTGACGCCCAAGACCCGGCCGCCGTCGCTCACCAACTGCTGGTGCTTCAACTGGGTGCCGGCGTGAAACACTTCTGCCCCTTTGGCTTCAGCTTCCTCGATACCTGTAATAACTTTGCCTTTTTGATAACTTCCAGGATAGCCCCCAGAAGCCAAAACTACGCAAACAGATGCCCCCGACTTCCAGCGAATAGAATATTCACCGAGACGCTGCTGACAGCAGGCCAGCACCAAATCTTCTAAAGGAGTTTCCAGCAGTGACAAAACCGCTTGAGTTTCGGGGTCTCCGAAACGGCAGTTGAATTCTAAGACTTTTGGTTCTCCGTCGGGGGTAATCATTAAACCTGCGTAGAGTACACCCCGGTAGTCGATTTTGCGTTTTTGCAGTGCTGCGAGGGTGGGTTCGAGAATTTCTTCTTGAATCCTTTCCATGAGTTCCGGGGTGACAATGGGCGCTGGGGCGTAGGCTCCCATACCGCCAGTGTTGGCTCCCTTGTCGCCTTCGCCGATAGCTTTGTGGTCTTGGGCCGGCAGCAACGGTTCCACTGTGATGCCGTCGGTGAGGGCGAGAATCGAGACTTCTTGACCTGTTAAGAATTCTTCGACGACGACTCGGATGTTGTCTGTGCCGAATTCGCCTCGGAAAATGGTGTTGATGGCGCTGTGAGCCATTTTGACGGTGGTGGCAACGGTGACTCCTTTGCCTGATGCGAGTCCGTCTGCTTTGATGACTATTGGGGTTCCTTGTTCCAGAACGTATGCTTTTGCTGCTTCTGCGTCTGTAAATACGGCAGCTTTGGGTGTGGGGATGCCTGCTTCGAGCATCAATTCTTTCGCCCAGGATTTGCTGGATTCAATTTGGGCGCCGGCTTTTGTGGGGCCGAAAATCATCATTTTTCGCTGGTGGAAATAGTCGGCGATGCCTAGCGATAGAGGCAATTCGGGGCCGACGATGACTAATCCGATGTTGTTGACCATCACAAAGCGTTCGATGCCTTGGAAGTCGTCGATGTTGAGCGACAGATTTTGACAGCCTGGGGTGGTAGCTGTGCCGCCGTTGCCCGGTACGCAGAATACTTGTTTAATCCGCGTAGATTCTAGCAGTTTTTTTGCGATCGCGTGTTCGCGACCTCCGTTTCCCACAACTAAAACTTTCACAGTATCCTCACCTATAAATTTTGTTCCCTGAATGTCTGATTTTCAGTGTTGGCATCTGTCTATCTGCTTTTTGCAGTGCTGTCAATTATGCCATGCTTGGCGCTAGGGAATTGCTAGATGTGGCACTTTTCTGGAGGAGTCGGGTTCGACGCCTGTTTCTCAATGGCTGGGAGCGTGCAATAATTAAAGACTTTAGCCTCCCAATTTTTCTAGGTTCTGCCTCGATTTAATCCTGCAATTAAAACTATTTTTTGGCTTTCAACTCTGCAATTACTGTAATTGAGCCAGGGCCAAATAGCGATAAGATAGGCAGGTTGACTTTGCGGAATTTTACTCACATGAAATCAAATCCAACCGCTGCGAGTTCATCTGCCAAATTTAAGCGGGTGGGCGTTGTCGGCGGCGGCCAGCTAGCTTCGATGATGGGGGATGCTGCTAGGGCGCTAGATATTGAATTGGTAGTGCAAACTCCTAATGATACCGATCCGGCAGTTTCTGTTGCTGCTGGTGCTGTTTTGGCTGCTGTTGATGATGTTTTGGCTACGGCTCAATTGGCGGCTGGCTGCGATGTTATTACTTTTGAAAATGAGTTTGTGGATTTGGATGGTTTGCGGCCACTAGAGCGGCAAGGTGTGTTATTCCAGCCGAGTTTGTCGTCGCTTTCTCCTTTGTTGGATAAGTACGTTCAACGCTGTTATTTACAAAGTTTGGGTTTGCCAACTCCGAGGTTTTGGGAATGGGATTGCAGTGCGGATTTGCCCCCGGAATTGTTTAAGGCGGTGGCGATCGACTTTCCGGCAATTTCTATTTCTGACAGCGTGCAGATTGCAGGAGATTCGGGTGCTGGATCGATCGACTTTCCCTTTGTCGTCAAAGTTCGCCGCCACGGTTATGACGGCCAAGGTACTTTTATTGTTAAGGATCGAGGGAGTTTTGAGTCAATTCGTGCTACACTCCAAGGTCAGTCTTTGCTAGTGGAAGAGTTTGTGCCGTTCGATCGCGAATTGGCTGTGATTGCAGCTCGATCGGCAACTGGGGAAATTGCGATTTATCCGATAGTGGAAACTCAGCAGCAAAATCAGGTTTGTCATCTCGTGATTGCGCCCGCTGATATTAGCTTAGATGTGAAAACTGAAGCTTGTGCGATCGCCCGCACTCTCCTCAACAGTTTGCAAGCTGTCGGCATATTCGGCATTGAATTATTTTTAACCGCCGACAATAAGCTGTTAGTCAATGAAATTGCACCCCGCACCCACAATTCGGGACATTTTACGATCGATGCTTGCGAAACTTCACAATTTGAACAGCATTTGCGCGCAGTTTGTCAACTGCCTTTAGGGAATTCCGATTTAAAATGTGCAGGCGCTGTCATGGTAAATTTGCTAGGTTACGAGTCTGCCCAGTCCGATTATTTAGCAAAAAGAAAACAACTGGCACAAATTAGCGGTGCTTTTGTCCATTGGTATGGTAAGAAAGTATCGCGTCCCGGTCGCAAACTCGGTCACGTTACAGTTGTGCTCGACGCGGACTTGGTGGCTCAGGGGCGATCGTCAGCTGAGGATCTGGCTCAAACCGTTGAATCTATCTGGTATGCAAGTTAAATTGCTCGAAGCTTGCCAAAATCGGGTTAGTTGGTATATATTAAATAAAGGTTCTACTGCGACGTTGGTGACTGCCAATAATGTTTTTTTGATCTATAACTCTTAACTCTCGGGAATCAAGATGTTTGGACAGCAGTAAACTGGGCTTGTACCCAGAAACTTTAAGTCCGAGCCAACGGTACCCACCTGGTAAAATACCAGGTCAAAAGCTGAGGTAAGACGGCGTTGCGGGGAGCCATTAAAATTTTGATTGGGATAGGCGCTGTGAAATATAGCTAGCCTATTTTTTTTTGAGATAAACGCTTTTACTCATACTTGGAGTTTAAGCTGTTGCACATTTAAACTGTGAGACAAGCATTACCCTTGTTTGTGATTTTGCGCCCCCATTTAATTATTAATTGTCCTTCATTTAAGAGGATCTGCAATAAATACTCTAGCTCTTCAATAGATGTAAAAAGTCGATTGACAATATGTTATTTTGCCGAATGCCATACTAATTAAATTAAGTTATATTAGTTATCCGACCGACTTAGGACTATTAAACGGAGCCAGAGTTCATACAGAAAAAATTATAGATACCCTGTATAAACAAATCAAAGAAAACACCCATAAAAAACCAAGAACCTACCGTAATCTAGCAAGAAAAGACTACTTAGCAGTAGCGAAACAAAGACGAATCACACGCAACAAAAGAAAACAGGAAATTAAAAAACCACTCCAATATATCACAAGAAACCGGGATTATATTGAACAGCTAATCGATTTAGGTGCGACCCTAGAAGGTCTGAATAAAAAGCAATATAAAACCTTGCTAGTCCTCACAGAAGTCGCTCGCCAACAGCAATGGTTATTTGACAATAATAAACAAAGTGTTGAGGATAGAATAGTAAGTTTAAGCCAACCCCACATCCGTCCCATAGTCAGGGGAAAAGCTGGGAAAAGCGTAGAATTTGGAGCCAAGCTATCAGCCAGTTCTTTTGAAGGATATGTATTTTTAGACCGGATGAGCTGGGATAACTTTAACGAATCAGGTGACTTAAAAGCCCAATTAGAAGCATATCATAGGTTCACGGGATATTATCCAGATTCAGTTCATGCTGATCGGATTTATCGCACACTCTTAGAACCGAGCGGGCGTGCAAAGAAAGAGGAATTAGAATTAGTGGGCCGCCCCTAGGAAGACCGCCAGCAAATGTGAGTAAATCAAAAAAGAGGCAAGCGTTGAAAGATGAGAGAATTTGCAATGCGATTGAGGGCAAGTTCAGGCAAGGTAAACGAAGATTCGGTCAGAATCGAGTGATGGCTAAACTCGATAATACATCTGGTACAGTTATTGCAATTACTTTTTTAGTTATGAACCTTGCTACCTGGTGGCGCCGGGTTTTTTGTGTGTTTTTATGTCTATTTGGAAAAAAAACACCTGTTTTTAAATTGAAAATAATCTACAATTATTGTTGGGTGGACTCGATGCAGAAAAGACTTATCTTTAGTTGAGTTTGAATATATCGATCGCTCCTGTTCATAGTTTGCGATCGATTATTCAGCAAGCCCTATATAGGAGTTGGTCGGATTTTCACTCCTTAACACTGTCGGCTTTAAGGGACGATTGAGCGATCGCGCTTTTTCTTATTTGTTAAGGGCGATCGGGCTTCAAAAACCTTTAAAGCAGGCGATGGGAGAAGGTTGTAGAAAGGTGAGGGTGATGAGGTGCGATCGTATTTGGAGGGGTGGAAAAAAAGTGATAAAATAGAGTAGAGCAGTAGACAAAAATCCATGCCAAGGAAAATTAGAGAGTTGAAAGGTCAAATTGCGCGTGAAGGTTTTGTTTATCTACCCAAGCGCGGCAAAGGTAGCCATGAACGTTGGCGACATCCAATGCTGAGAAAAACATTGACAATTCCCGGCAAAGATGGAGATGATGTGCCACTCTACCTAGAAAAGCAGTTAGCACAGTTATTAACTGAAATGAATGAGTTAAGGGAGGGCGAGGGTTTATGAGTCGATATAGTATGATTGTTCAATGGTCTGATGAAGATGGACTTTTTCTAGTTACTATTCCAGAGTTTTCTGATCGCGTGGTGATGCCTTGCACTCACGGTCAAACTCGTGAGGAAGCAATTCATAACGGCGAAGAAGTGATAGAAATGTATTTGGAAGCTTGGGAAGCAGAAGGTGAATCTATCCCTGAACCTAGTACGCTTCAAATTGCTTGATTGGTATTGTAAAACTATTTTTGTGTGGTATGCGATTGCCTTCAAATCTACATCGTCACACTAAGCAACCTGAGCATTCACCATAGAGTCACTCTCCAAAACATCCGGTGCTGTCAAAATGTTTTGAAGTTGCTGCACAACTTGAGTTTCATTTTGGTATAACATAACTAGGTGATCTTTTGCTCTTGTTATTGCTGTATAAAGTCCTGCTTTTTCTTGAAAATCTTTATCGGGATCGGGCAAGTCTTCCACTCGGTCAACGCCAGCAATAATAACGGCATCAAACTCAACTCCTTTCAGCGCGTTCCAAGAATCTACAATTACGAAAGGTCGGTTTACAACGTTATAATCTCGGTCTTGAGGACGCATGGGAGCGTGATGCTTAACACCCAATTTATGCAGGCATTCACTAATTTCTGATTTAAAGGATTTTGGCTCTTGTGGATGCAATAAAACTCCGATTGAAGAAACTGGATGACTGCTCAATGCCAGTTTAACCTGTTTAGCTATATTGTCTGGAGACATATCATTTTTTACAAGCATTGGCTTAATAGATGAACTGCGAGAAGACTTTTTGAGTGGTTCGACAATATGACCGATTTTACCACCAGCTTCTGAGCGTTTAGCTATCTTCATATTAGCACTAGCTAAATAAGGATATATAAACTGCCAAGCTAATTCTATAATTTCTGGCGCGTTTCTATAGTTTAAATCAAATATTTGCGAACGACCCGTGACTTCAAATCCAAGATTCTTCCAAGTCCATTTTTCCTTTGTTCGATGTTGCTGACCTTCGTACACTGACTGAGTATTGTCATAGACAAAAAACATAGAGTTTGTATCGGGACTTACAGCACCTAACATGGCCACAAACCATTCATCATAAAAATCTTGAGCTTCATCAATTAAAATGGCTTGATAACGCTCTTTGGCGTTTTTTTGAACTAAATGGCTCTCCTGAGTTTGTGGTGTAAAATGTACCTACTAATACATTTACCGTTATGAGCTTCCATCTAGACTATCTATTAGCCTTGCCTGGAGTCAGGGTTGAAACTTGTACTCAAGTTGAGGGAAAAATTTTCTTGGGACTGAGCATTTTATCAGAAGGAATTGTTTGTCATCATTGTAACAATCCTACCGAAAAACTGCATCAAAATCGACCAA
>NZ_JAUBVF010000035.1:0-60625 GCF_036705685.1 Microcoleus sp. AT3-A2 | reverse complement strand
CACCTAAACGGGTCTCAGCTAACTATGTTATTCTACCATAAATATAGTCTGTGTACTTACGCCGAGCTGTACTAGCTATTAGAGTAGCGATCGCACCTCACACCTTCATCTCCTCACAAAATAACGGGAAATGAAGGTTACAGGCGCGATCGCTCTTTCTCCTGACTAATGCTAGTGACTGATGACTACTGACTAACGACTGCTTTCGGAGTCAACTATCAACTATCAACTGTCAACTGTCAACTGTCAACTGACAACTATCAACTGACTTTCATTCATGTCGCCTACCATCAGGCATCACCGCACCCTTTAAATTCGCCCCTGCCAAATTAGTATCCAACAGCAAAGCATTTCTCAGATTAGCACCCTTCAAATTAGCACTTTCCAGATTAGCCATCCACAGATTAGCCCCCTCCAAATTCGCCCCCTCCAAGTCCGCAGTTACCAAAAAAACACCTTTCATAAAAGCACCTGTTAAGTTAGCATTTATCAAATTACTTCCTCCCAAATAAGCATCCTCTACAAACGCCTTTTCTAGATTGCTTACCTCCAAAATTGCCCCAGCCAAATTGCTGCTTATCAGGTAAACCCCAGCCAAGTTTGCCTGTTTCAAGTTAGCATTTACCAAATGCACGCTCCACAAATTGGCATCTTTCAGGTTGGCTTTTTCTAAATTGACGCCTTCCAGAAAAATTTCGCTCAAATTCCCCCCGGAAAGATTGCAACCTTGACATTCCCTCGCTGTCAGCAATTGCCGGACTTGATGCTTGACTGACGAACGGTTCGCTGCGAAAATTATTAAACCTGTAGTTGCTAAGGCAATAATACTAAAAGTTGCCAGCCCGATCGCACTTACAATCTTCCTTTGTCCCGCGCCTCGAAACATCCGCTTGCAGTCCCTAAAAATATTTCGATAATGGTTCGTATGTATAACCTAGTTCCTTCCTTCCCCTGCCCCTATGAAAAAACCGTTAAAATTTAAATTCCTGACGATCGCACTTATTGTAAGCTTAGCAATAATCGGTGTCGGGTGCGATCGCCTTTTCACAAAACCCTTTCAACTTCCCGCCTCAGCCAAACAAGAACCCTGGCCAATTCAAACAGGCCTCCGAGCAGCCATCGTCCGCGAAAATATACCAACAGTCAACCGCGTAGTTTTAGTACCCGACGAAGCCACATTCTTAGCAGCCATCCAAAAATGGAATCTCAAAGGAAACTGGCCTATTCTCATCGAAGACAAAAAATATACACCGATGTTTGTGCAGCGCTTTCAACCCGAAGAAATAGTGCGTTTGCCAAGTATCAAACAGCAACTGCCAAAAAATCAAAAACTCCAGCAATTAATGCTGAACACCACAGCAGCCGCCTGGAATGCCACGGATACTCAAACCTTAAAAGCAAAATGGAAGCAACTCGGCTGGGAACCCCCAGGAGTAGTAATCACATCAGAAAATGACCCCGCACGCTCAGCAGCAGTTGCCTTAGCAGCCGCTCACGGCCAACCTTTAGTATTTCTAGAAGGCAACTTCGGAAAACCCAACGATACCCTCAATAACACACAGTGGAAAACTCTGCAACTAGCAGTTACAAAAGCCGTCGAATCAACCGGATTTTTTTATTCTCAACTCGCAGACCCGATCGACACAATAAGCATTGTACGCCAACTAGCAGTCAAATATCAATCTCCTGAAAAACCCGACGAACAACTAGCCGTTACTGACGGTTTGGGAAGACACCCCAACGGCGAACGCTGGGCGGCTGTCGGCTGGATTTACGGTTCCGAGGTGCGATCGATCTATCAAGCCATGTGTGCCATATTTCTCGACAGCCAAACAGCCATGCTTTATGACAGTTACCCCAAGGAAGGAAATTGGGCAAAATATGAAATGGAGGAAGCAGCTAGCGGACTAAAAAGCATAGGTTTAAATGTCGAAGTAGTGCAGAAACCAGAATCTAGCCTGGAAAAGTGGCGGAGTTTAGCCTCAAAACCGTGGACATTTGACTTAATATTAATGAATTCCAAAGGCTATCCAAAATCATTCCAAGTGGGCAATGGTGACGCTTCAGTTGAAGATATACCAAAACTTCAATTTCCTGCAGCAATCCACATGATCCACAGTTGGTCAGCAGCAGCGCCAGATGACACAAACACCGTTGCCGGAAGGTGGCTAGAGAATGGTGCTTACGCATATATTGGCAGCGTCAACGAACCTTTTTTATCGGCATTTATTCCACCTAAATTAATGGTCGATCGCCTAAAGCGAGGAGCACCCTTTTTAATCGCAGCACGCCAGCTAGAATCCCCTCCCTGGAAAGTCACCACCATCGGCGATCCGCTAATGTCTATCGCCAAACCCAGACCAAGAATCCCGCCCACTCAACAACCGATGTGATAGTATGCGCTCGCAAGGGATTTAAAATTGGAGATTTGAGATTTGTGCTTGTAAGGTAAAATCTCCAAGCGCCAATTCTTTAATTTGAAAGTTGTTTTTTACTGAGTTATATGATATTGCGAGTTCAGTGATGCGATCGACCTAACCACCAAAACTATAAATATAGTTAATTAGCATTATCGCCAGAGTATATCTAAGTTTAAATGTAACTGAGCATACAATCACGCCAAATCCGCCACTCCTCAGAATCAGTCATTCCACCCCAGCAGCTAGCCCAAAAAAATTACCCTAAAATACGCCTTAATTAAGTTGTCAATTGCCCTAAAATCACTCAAAATGAAAATAAGAAATAAATTGTAATATTTATCTAACTTCTCACAGAAGAATTAACCGCTAAATGAGAGCCATCCCTCCTGTGGATCTGCCGCCACCCGGCCCAACCGCAGCAACTCCCCAAGCCTCCCGCCTAAGCCCGCTATTCAACCGCCTGCACCCGAGCCCAGAAACCCTCCTGCTTATCCTCTCCCTAGTCATCGGGGGAGTTACGGGCGCAGGCGTCGTCACGTTTCACTACCTCATCCACTTCATCCACAGCTTGATGCTGGAAGACTTCATGGGGGCGATCGCCTCGAAAGGCTCTTGGACGCTAGCCTGCATTCCCACCTTCGGCGGAGTCATCATCGGGCTGATGCGGTGGCGGTTTCGGGATTTTGGCCCCAATATGTCTTCCTTAATTGCAGCCACCCGCGGGCTGCAAGAACTCTCCCCCCTCAAACCCATTACCAAAATGGTGGCAGCCTCAGTTTCCCTCGGCACCGGGGCCTCCCTCGGCCCGGAAGCCCCCAGCGTCGAAATCGGCGCTAACTTCGGAATGCTGCTGGCTCAAGTCTTACAGCTCTCCCCTGAACGGCAGCGCTTGCTCCTCGGCGCGGGAGCAGCAGCAGGTTTATCCGCCGGGTTTAACTCTCCCATCGCCGGAGTCTTCTTTGCCTTAGAAGTCGTGCTCGGCAGCACCTTCGCCACTTCGTCAGTCAGCGTTGTCTTGCTCTCCGCCGTAGTTTCCGCGCTCATCGCTCAAATCTGCTTGGGAGCTCAGCCGGCGTTTGCTTTGCCGATATACGATGTCCGCAGCCCCCTAGAACTGCCTCTGTACATGGGATTGGGACTTTTGGCGAGCGGAGTGTCTCTAGCTTACACAGAAGCAATTCAATTAGCCGAGGGCTGTTTTCAAGGAAAAGTCCGGGGATTTGCTTGGCTCGGACGACTGCCCCGGCCGCTTCACCCGATCATCGGCGGGGCCGGAGTCGGCTTAGTCGCCCTGCAATTTCCTCAAATTTTGGGTGTCGGCTACGAAACAGTCCAAGCAATGCTCCAAGATGTTAAATTTTCCTTGCCTTTGCTGTTGCTGCTGCTGTTTGTCAAACTGGCAATGACTGCAATCAGCCTCGGCAGCGGTTTAGTGGGCGGCATCTTCGCTCCGGCGATGTTTTTGGGAGCTTCCCTGGGTTCGGCTTACGGACTCTTTTTGGAAATGCTGCCGGCAATGAGCGATCGAGTCGCTGGCCCTGCCGCCTACGCAATGGTGGGAATGGCCGCCGTACTCGCCGGCAGCGCCAGAGCACCGCTGACAGCCATCCTGTTGATGTTTGAATTAACCCGCGATTATCGGATTGTCTTGCCTTTGATGGCAGCAGTCGGATTGAGCGTTTGGCTGGTGGAGTGGGTCAACCGCCGATCAACAGCCCACAGCCTCAACCTTCAGCAAATGGGCGTAGATGTGGCTGTCAATACACCGATTAAAGCCAGAGAACAGTTGCAAGATTGGGAAGATGTTCTGGGCGATCGCATCGTCACAGAGTTGATTTCTTGCCAACTTCCGATCGACGGCGAACACAGGGACGATGAGCCTGTGCTGGCGATCGCCAATGCACATTTGCCGGAAAATGTCAAACCCTTGCCTGAAACAAAATCAGCCGTTTGACCAATCTCAAATCCGGTTATTTCGCCACCAAACAGATCGCCTTAAAGCTAAATCTGACAACCATGATATTTATCAACCCTAAAACGGATTATGCCTTCAAAAAAATATTCGCTTCCTCAGAAAGCAAAGAGATTCTAATTAGCTTTCTCAACGCCTTGATTTATGAAGGAAATCCCACCATTCAAGACTTAGAAATTATCAACCAGAATCTGCCGAGGCAACTTGAAAGTTTAAAAGATACTTACCTCGATGTCACAGCCAAACTAGACGATGGCACTTTAGTCATTATTGAAATTCTAGTTCTCAACGTTCAATATTCTGGCAATCGGGTGTTGTACAATGCAGCCACAACCTACGCATTTCAATTGCAAAGAGGAGAAGGCTATCGAATGCTCAAGCCATTAATAGCTTTAACCATTACAGATTTTGAAATGTTTCGCAACAGCCCTAACTTAATTTCGAGATTTGTGTATAAAGAAGTTAAAAGCAATTTAAACTATCCCGAAGATGCCATGAATTTAGTCTTTATAGAATTACCTAAATTCCATAAAGAAGCAAGTCAACTAGAAACTTTGACAGATAAATGGATATATTTCATGAAATATGCCAGAATTCTCTCAGAAGTTCCCGAAACAATCGATAGCGTACCGGAAATCCACAAAGCATTCGATCTTGCCAATCAAGCCCGGTTAAGTCGGGAAGAAGTAGAAGTTTTGGAACGCAGGGAACAGTTTATTCACGATCAACAGGGGGTAATTATTAAAGCTGTTGAAGAAGCAAGACAGGCAGCAAGACAGGAAAGAATACGAAAAGAAACGCTAGCGATCGCCCGACAATTACTTTCACAGCTAGATAATGCCACGATCGCCCAAGTTACGGGGCTTAGCGTTGAAGATGTCCAAAATTTGCGATCGACCAATTCATAGTTTAAAGTGGGCGATCGTACCTTGAGCCGATCGCCCACCCTCAACCCCTCGACATCGCAGATAGTGGCGCTACCCTCAAATCTGCTCTAAAATAATCAAAAATTATAAACAACAAGCCCAGAGGCGCTGAGGTGACTCCTAACGAGGGAACGGCAAACAGCGAAAGTCAGAAAATACCCGGCAAAACCCCCTTGGGTTATAGTTACTACGGCTTGTTAGGGCTGCATCCTTCAGCCTCAGCGATCGAAATTCGGCGATCGTACCGGGAACTGAGCAAACTCTACCATCCCGATACCACCGACCTGCCACCCGCAGTCGCCACCGCCAAATTTCAGCAGCTCAACAACGCCTACGCCACCCTCAGCAACCCAGAACGTCGCCTCGCCTACGACCTCAAAATAGGCTATTCTCGCCTGAACGTGATTGCGCCACCCCCAGGCTTCAATACTCCGGTTTCGGGATCGGGCAAAAAAACTTCCAACTCCGCTTACCTAGATCCCACGGATCGACCTCTTTCCCCCGGAGAAATGTTCGCTCTGTTTATCATGGGAGCTAGCTTAATCGGATGTTTGGTACTGGCGATCGCGATCGGCTTAATTCGCGGCAATTAAAGCCTCAAATCCGACATCCCCAATCTAAAATCGGAAATCTCCAATCCGAGATCCCCAATCTAAAATCTAAAATCTAAAATCTAAAATCCCATGACTCTTCCTTCCGCTGACACTCCTTTGTACAACCATCCACTCCCGGAAATCGAGCAGTGGCTAAAAAGCCGCGGCTGCCAGCAAGATCGGCGAGAACTCCACTGCTGGCAGATCGAGCAACTTACATGGAAAGCAGAACTCTCCCTCGATATCGACCAACTCACCGTCCGCTACATCGATGCTGGAGCCGACGGCCAAGACATTCAGCGAGCATTCAAATACTCCCTCTCACGTCAGGACATTGAAGCGGCCGTTTTCTCCGGCCCCTAATTTGATTTTAGATTTTAGATTTTAGATTTTAGATTTGTCCTCCAATCTAAAATCTAAAATCGTTATGTTGAACAGGAGATGACCTACTTGGAAACTGAAAAATCAACCAAAAAATCTAAAATCCCAAATCCAAAATCGTTAGACTTTGCCAAATCGGCGGTTGCGTTGCTGATAAGTAGACAAAGCGCGGTGAAACTCCGATCGATCAAAATCCGGCCACAGCGTCTCAGTAATGTAAATTTCCGAATAAGCCATTTGCCATAGTAGAAAATTGCTCAACCGCATTTCCCCGCTCGTCCGGATCAGCAAATCCGGGTCACAAATATCAGCAGTATACAAATAGCGTTTAAATAAAACCTCATCAATCTCCTCCGGCTGCAACTTGCCCTCTTTCACCTGAGTGGCGATCGCCCGACAAGCTTGTACAATCTCCTGACGCCCCCCGTAATTTGTCGCCACCGTAAACAAAATGCCCTGATTATGCTGAGTGGCCGTCACAGAACGCTCGATTTCCGCCTGCAAAGACTTCGGCAAAGCCTGCAAATTCCCCATAAATTGAATTTGCACGTCCTCGTCCACCATCTCCCGCAATTCTTGCCGCAACTTTCCCTCAAACAAACTCATTAAAAAATCTACTTCCCCGGCCGGTCGCCCCCAATTCTCCGTCGAAAAAGCATAGGCCGTTAAAGCTGGAATCCCCCAATCTTTGCAGCAGCGCAGCAGTTCCTTCAGAGTGCTAGCTCCTCGGCGGTGCCCCGCAATCCGCGGCAACCCCTTCTTCTTCGCCCAGCGCCCGTTCCCGTCCATAATCACTGCTATGTGCTTAGGCAGTAGTTCCTGTTGCAGATCCTCCGGCAACTTTTCCAAGCAAATTCCTTGACTCATGGTTTCTCCCGATTACCCGACTAACGGCGCAGTATCCGTTTTAATAGCGTCACTCCCTTCAATCCTATCTGGCGTCCGAGATTGCCGATCGGAATTGGAGCCACAACTCTTTCTCCCTCGGACGGGAACAGCTTTGCTTCCAGCAATTCCTTAAGTTTGTTGCTAGTCAAAGGTCGATTTAAAAGTCCCATCTGGGCTAAAGAAATAGAACCCGTTTCCTCGGACACCACCACGCACACGCAAGCTTGCACCCGTTCCGTAATCCCCATTGCCGCCCGATGGCGGGTTCCCAACTGCCGCGACGCAGTGCGATCGGACAAAGGCAAAATTACCCCCGCCGACACGATCCGCGAACCTCGAATCAAAACAGCTCCGTCGTGCAGCAAAGTTTGCGGCTGAAAGATAGTCTGCAACAATTCTTTAGAAACTTCAGCATTTAGCTTTAATCCCGGCACAGAAAAATCCCGATCGTCGATCGGAGAATCTGTTTCTATAATTAGTAAAGCGCCCGTGCGGTTTTGCGAAAGTTCTTTTACGGCGTCCACAATTTCATCTATTACGCTGTCCGGTTCGGGAGTTGGTCGGCGATCGCGTCCAAACAATTGCCGAAATTCCCCCCGACCCAATTGTTCCAGAAATCGGCGAAACTCCGACTGCAATATTACCGCCATTGCCACAGCCGAACCAGTCACCAAGCTGTTGAGGGCAACGTGCAACAGCCTCAATCCAGCCCAGTTGCTCAGCGCCGCCGCCAGCATCAAAATAATAAATCCCCGTACCATCCACAGCGTTCTGCGCTCGCCAACAATGACGAGCACCAAATACGCAAGGGCAAAAACCAGTCCAATATCGATCCCTTGAATCAATAAGGACTGAACCAGGGCCAAGTCAAAGCCAGATTGTTGATTGTTCATGGTTCATCGAACGCTACCGCCTGTGAACCGCGAACCGTGATGCACTCGAACCCATGAACCATGAACAGTTGTTATAAGGAATATGCTGAAAATCCCCGTGTTTTTAGATCGGGAAGTGTCAATCCAATCGTGTGACTGAACAAGGCAAAAGTTAAAAGTGAAAAAACAATCATCACTAAGTAAACATGGATTGTTTTTCTTTTAACTTTTAACTTTTAACTTCTAAGTTTTTACTTTGGAGCTCCGAGTCGTTCAGGAAGGCGGTCAAGCCTCAGCAAATCCTGGTAAGTTTCCCGCTGTATAATCGTGTTAACTTCCCCATTTCTCACTAAAACCGCGGCCGGTCGGGGTACTCGGTTGTAGTTAGAAGCCATACTGTAATTGTATGCCCCTGTGGCCGTAACCGCGAGGACATCTCCGGCATGACACTCTGGCAATTTGGCATCTTTAATCAGAACATCGCCTGACTCGCAGTGTTTCCCAGCAATTGTCACTGTTTCCGTTAAGGCAGCAGACATTTTACCGGCTGCGAGAACTCGATAAACTGATTGGTAGGTAATTGGACGCGGATTGTCCGACATACCTCCATCCACAGCTAAATAAGTCCGCATTCCCGGAATGACTTTTTGAGAGCCAACGGTGTAAGCAGTGACACAGGCTGTACCGACGAGCGATCGACCCGGTTCGCAAAGCAATTTTGGTAATGGCAATTGCTGCCGCTCGCAAGCTGCTACCACTGCGGAGCAAATTGTACGAGCCCAATCTTCAATGCTAGGAGGATCGTCCGCTTCAGTATAGCGAATGCCTAACCCACCGCCAATATTAATTTCTGTTGCTGGCAAACCATAACTCTGTGCTTTTGTCAAGGCCTGAACAATGACTTCGGCTAAATCGTCATGGGGTTGCAGTTCAAAAATCTGAGAGCCGATGTGAGCGTGCACTCCGACGCAAAATAAGGACGGGTGTTGGCTGATGAATTTAAATACTCGATCGAGTGAGTTGGGATCAAAGCCAAATTTACTGTCGATTTGACCCGTCTGAATGTACTCGTGGGTGTGACACTCAATTCCCGGAGTAAACCGCACCATAACTCGTGTCGGCCCACCTGTGAGGCTGCGGACACCCAATTCTCCCAACTCTGCTAGAGTCTCTAAATCCCGCCAATTGTCGGCTACGGTAATGCAGCCGTTTTCGACAGCTAGCTGGAGTTCCTCGCGGGACTTGTTGTTACCGTGGAAGTAGATTTTGTCGGGGCCCACGCCGGCTTGCAGTGCAGTGTAGATTTCTCCGGCGGATACGACATCTATCCCTAAACCTTCGGAAGCTGCGATCGCGCAAACTGCCAAACAACTCCAAGCTTTAGAAGCATAGAGCACTTGAGATTCGCCCGGATAGTAACGCTTAAAAGCATCCCGGTACTGGGTGCAAGCCGCCCGCAGCGTTTCTTCGTCTAAAATATACAACGGCGAGCCAAATTGCTCCACCAAAGCTGTCACCTCGCAGCCTCCGATTTCCAACCGATCGCTGCTGTTAACACTGGCTGTCAGCGGTAACAGTTCTTGATTTGGCGATCGAGTTTGCAGGGCTTGTTGAGACTCAGACAGATACTTAAGTCCCGATTCCACCCCGAAAGATTGAGTTGATACCATCGCGCAATAACTATCCTAGGTTATTAGTCAGCAGTCATTAATCAGCAGTCAGCAGTCGGCAGTCATTAATCAGCAGTCATTGGTCGTTGGCAGTAGACTAATGTCTGGAGACTTGTGAGTCATGACTCAAAACTAGCAACAAACAGCTAATCGCTACTGTGTTTTCCAGTGTACAATTTACAGCCGTGCGTTTTCTACAAATTAAACATCTCGCCGCAGAACACCTCAACAGTGCAGTCGAACTCGATCGGCTCTGTTTTGGCGGACTTTGGACTTTAGAAGGCTATGGGCGTGAGTTAGGCAGTCCTAACAGCGATTTACTGGGTTTGTGGGCATCGGAAACCGAGGTCGGCGAATCAGCTCAAAACCTCGCGCGCACGGGGGCACCGCCCCTACAGATTCCCCCAACCCTGATCGGTTTGGGCTGCCTGTGGGCAATTTTAGAAGAAGCTCATATTACAATTTTGGCAATTCATCCTCGCTTTCAAGGTCAGGGTTTAGGACAAGCTCTGCTTTGGGTTTTACTAAACAAGGCTCACTATAGACAATTAGAACGGGCAACTTTAGAAGTGCGGGAGTCTAATTTAGCCGCCGTCTCACTGTACAAAAAATTTGGTTTTAAAGAGGCAGGGCGGCGGAAAAGGTACTACGAAGACACCCGAGAAGATGCTCTGGTAATGTGGCGCAGTGGCCTAGAGAAACCAGAATTTCAGCAATATTTGGCGGTTGAAAAAGTGCAAATTTGCGATCGACTGCATCAGAAAAACTGGCATTTGGCGATCGATATTTTTGAGTTTTAAATGTAATTTATTGAGTCTTTTACTTGCATTGACCAATAATGGGTCACTCAATATAAATTTAGTCCAAAATCCTCATAGGCAATCAACTTCAGCATGGGAAGAAACCTCTGCCTGCATGATCGTACTTACCGCTTTGCTTCGCGCTCGTTTGAACCGTGCAGAGTATAGTTTGAGCCAAACCCCTCGGAGTGTAGCAACACTCACTAATTGCTCAGGATCGATCGCACAACTGACAACAGGAAGAATAACCAAATCTTCAACGGATCTGAGACAAAATTTTAGATAAAAAAAGCCCAGCTCGCTCTTTCCCTCGCAAACCAAAAGATTCTTGAGATGGACAACAGCTTAAGAGCGAGTTTAGGGGATCGATCGTGCATCAAACTAATAAGTTTTGTGCAAAACCCGGCCTGTACTTCGAGAATTATCACTTTTGCACCTACATGACAGCCAAAAAGATTATGCTAGAATCCATCAATACGCAGTCGTAGGTTGGGCACGGGCCGAGAAGAGCAATCTTCTTGCAGTCTAGGGGAGGTTGTAGGTCAGCCACCATTTGGGTCTTCCCAGTTGAAAGCCACCCTGCAACATGAGCCTGGAATCTGCAACCGCAGCCGAGTGCGGCAGATAGGTTGGGAGTGTCGCGCTAGAATAAGCAGTACGAGTTAACACTCGAACACAAACGCTCGTTGTGCGAGCGTGACCTCGAAACGGGCACATAGCAGCAGGTGATGGGAATAAATCATGTTTGAACGCTTCACAGAAAAAGCAATAAAAGTAATCATGTTGGCCCAGGAAGAAGCTCGCCGCCTGGGTCACAACTTCGTAGGGACAGAACAGATCCTCCTGGGTCTGATCGGTGAAGGAACCGGGGTTGCAGCGAAAGTCCTCAAATCAATGGGCGTCAACCTGAAAGACGCTCGGATTGAGGTGGAAAAAATTATCGGGCGCGGTTCCGGCTTCGTAGCAGTCGAAATTCCGTTCACTCCCCGCGCCAAGCGGGTTCTAGAACTATCCCTAGAAGAAGCTCGCCAACTCGGACACAACTATATAGGTACTGAACACCTGCTGCTCGGTCTGATCCGCGAAGGTGAAGGAGTAGCGGCCAGAGTCTTAGAAAACCTGGGAGTAGACTTGTCGAAAGTCCGCACCCAAGTGATTCGGATGCTGGGAGAAACCGCAGAAGTCGCAGCCACTGGCGGCGGCGCCCGCACCAAAACCCCAACCCTCGATGAATTCGGCGCCAACCTCACTCAAATGGCGGTCGATGGCAAACTAGACCCAGTAGTCGGACGCCAAAAAGAAATCGAACGGGTAATTCAAATCCTCGGTCGCCGCACCAAAAATAACCCGGTGCTAATCGGCGAACCCGGAGTCGGTAAAACCGCCATCGCCGAAGGTCTCGCCCAGCGCATTGCTAACAACGATATCCCAGATATCCTTGAAGAAAAGCGCGTCGTTACCCTCGACATCGGCTTGCTGGTTGCCGGTACCAAATACCGGGGCGAATTTGAAGAACGCCTCAAAAAAATCATGGACGAAATCCGCACAGCGGGTAACGTGATTTTGGTGATTGACGAAGTTCACACCTTGATCGGTGCAGGTGCGGCTGAAGGGGCGATCGACGCGGCGAACATTCTCAAGCCGGCTTTGGCTAGAGGCGAGCTCCAGTGTATCGGTGCTACGACCCTCGACGAGTACCGCAAGCACATCGAGCGCGATGCAGCCCTAGAACGGCGCTTCCAGCCCGTGATGGTCGGCGAACCCACCGTTGACGAGACGATCGAGATTCTCTTCGGCTTGCGAGAACGCTACGAACAGCACCACAAGCTGAAAATCTTGGACACGGCCTTGGAAGCTGCAGCCAAACTCTCACATCGGTACATCTCCGATCGCTTCCTCCCAGACAAAGCAATTGACTTGGTAGACGAAGCTGGTTCTAGAGTTCGCCTGATCAACTCCCAACTGCCCCCCGCAGCCAAAGAACTTGACAAAGAACTGCGCCAAGTCCTCAAAGATAAAGACGAAGCGGTGCGTTCTCAAGACTTTGACAAAGCCGGCGAATTGCGCGATCGGGAAATGACCATCAAAGCCGAAATTCGCGCTATTTCCCAAGCCAAAAAAACCGACTCGGCCCGCACCGGCGAAACCGACCCATCGCCAGTTGTCACCGAAGAAGATATCGCTCAAATCGTGGCAAGCTGGACGGGCGTACCGGTCAACAAACTGACCGAATCCGAATCCGAAAAGCTGCTGCACATGGAAGATACCTTGCACCAGCGCTTGATCGGCCAGGAAGAAGCAGTGAAAGCCGTTTCCCGCGCCATCCGCCGCGCCCGCGTCGGTTTGAAAAATCCGAATCGCCCGATCGCCAGTTTCATCTTCTCCGGGCCCACAGGCGTCGGCAAAACCGAACTCACCAAAGCCCTAGCAGGCTACTTCTTCGGTTCCGAAGATGCGATGATTCGGCTGGATATGTCGGAGTACATGGAACGGCACACCGTCTCCAAACTCATCGGTTCTCCTCCAGGCTACGTCGGCTACAACGAAGGCGGTCAACTCACAGAAGCAGTCCGCCGCCGTCCTTACACCGTCGTGCTGTTCGACGAAATCGAAAAAGCCCACCCCGATGTCTTCAATATGCTGTTGCAAATATTGGAAGACGGTCGCTTAACAGATGCCAAAGGTCGCACCGTGGACTTCAAAAACACGCTGCTGATTATGACCTCAAACATCGGTTCTAAGGTGATTGAAAAAGGCGGCGGTGGCCTCGGCTTCGAGTTCAGCGACAACCAAGCCGATGCTAATTACAACCGCATTCGTTCTTTGGTTAACGAAGAACTCAAAAACTACTTCCGCCCTGAATTCCTCAACCGACTCGACGAAATTATCGTCTTCCGTCAGTTGAACAAGGAAGAAGTCAAGGAAATCGCGGTCATCATGCTCAAAGAAGTGTTCGGTCGTTTGACAGAACAGGGAATCACCCTGGAAGTGACCGAAAAATTCAAAGAACGGTTGGTAGAAGAAGGCTACAACCCCAGCTACGGAGCTCGACCCCTGCGCCGCGCCATTATGCGCTTGTTGGAAGACAGCTTGGCTGAGGAAATCCTTTCTGGCCGCATCAAAGACGGCGACACCGCTGTTGTGGATGTGGGCGAGGACGGAATTGTTAAGGTGCTGCAAGGTCAAAAGCGGGAATTGCTGCCCCAAGGCGCTGAGTAAGTTTGAGTAAGTGCGATCGCGAGTTAAGTTGGGAAATAACCAATCTCGCGATCGCAAAAAACTCAAAAACCTCACATAAAAAAGGTAGAGAATTTAAATTCTCTGCCTTTTTTATGAGTTAATATCAAGAGTAGACTTATTGCATAAATCTTTGATTGATAGGGAAACCGTAGATGCAACGCAGAAGCATTTGTAGATTTTTTGCCAATGCCTGCACTTCAAGTCTAGTAATTAACAGCAACCTTCTTCAAGGGTAAGCTAATCAGCATTTAAATTGTATATTTGGGGCGGGTTCGCGTGCCCAGCTCGCTCATTGTTGAATTATTTATTGAGATGCAATTTAAATGCTGATGAGCTTAATCAGATAATTAGTGGCAACTATATAGCGAGGATTTTCATGACATCTGAAAAAAATAATTTGGGTACAAAAGTAGCAGAAAATCCGCCTGAAAGCTGGTGGCAGAAAGCGTGGAAGTCGCAGCGAGAAAATCTTCAGATAGTGATTATTGCTTTGAGTTTAGCAATAGTGATTCGAGCGTTGGTCGCCGAACCGCGCTACATACCCTCAGATTCTATGGTACCAACTCTGCACGTGGGCGATCGCGTCGTAGTCGAAAAAATTTCCTACTACCTCGAACCTCCAAAAACTGGCGACATCGTAGTATTTGCTCCTCCCGAAAAGTTGCAAGAAGAAGGCTTTACCCAAGACCAAGCATTCATCAAGCGGATAATTGGCTTACCGGGTCAAACCGTCGCCGTTAAAAAAGGTTTAGTTTATCTCAACGACAAACCCCTCGTCGAAAAATATATTGCCGAACCTCCTAAGTACCAGTGGGGGCCTTACCGCGTCCCAGACAATGAATACTTTGTGATGGGAGACAACCGCAACAACAGCAACGACTCCAGCAGGTGGGGATTTTTACCTAAGCAGAATATCATCGGCCGCGCTGTAGTGCGGTTTTGGCCTCTAGAACGCATCGGGGAAGTTTGAAGAAGTCATTAGTCATTAGTCATCAGTCATTAGTTATTGGTTATTGGTTGGTTGTTAGTTTTAATAACCAATAACCAATGCTTTTAGGGCCCGATGCCCGATGCCCGATGCCCGATGCCCGATGCCGAATGTCCAATGCCCAATGCCCATGCCTTATCCTGTACGGAAATTTCTACTTATTCTTGCGCCTTAAGGGGTAGGGACTTCCTCCGGCAACTGATAAAATAGTAGAAAAAGCAGCGGGATTTCTCGCCTAGATCAAAATTAGTAGAATATTAAAAAATTAGGAAAGCTATGGGATTTTTTGATTCAGAAATTGTTCAGCAAGAAGCCAAGCTGTTGTTTGAAGACTATCAATCTCTCATCAAACTAGGCGGGAATTACGGCAAATTCGATCGCGAAGGCAAGAAAATGTTCATCGCTCAGATGGAATCAATGATGGAGCGCTACCGTATTTTTATGAAGCGCTTCGAGCTGTCTGAAGACTTCATGGCTCAGATGACTGTAGAGCAGTTAAAAACACAGCTCAATCAATTTGGCATCACGCCCCAGCAGATGTTTGAGCAAATGAACTCAACGCTGGAGCGGATGAAATCTGAGCTGGAAAAACAATCCTAGTGTCAGAAAGAAGAAGGAAGAAGGAAGAGGGAAGAAGGAAGAAAAAGAAAGTATTCCCAATGCCCAATGCCCAATGCCCAATGACTGATAATTAAGGCCGCTCAAAAGATGAAGCAGGTTTGAAACTTTCTGCGGGAACTCCCTGCAAAGCTTGGCTCATAAAATCGCGCCAAACAGGGGCGACAATCCCACCGCCAGTAGCACCGTAGCTCATCGGTCTGTAATTGTCGTTGCCCATCCAAACAGCCACCGACAACTGCGGCACGTAACCCACAAACCAGATATCCCGTTCTGAGGAAGTTGTACCAGTTTTCCCAGCAGCCGGCCGCCCAAGTTGAGCCGCCCTTGCTGTTCCGCTGCTAATTACCCCTTGCAGGGCGCTGTTGACAGATGCCGCCGCCCAGGAATTGAGAACTAATTTGGGTTTGGGCGTATTGTCGAGCAAGACGTTGCCACTGCTGTCAGTGACTTGCACGATAAATGTGGTGTCAGAATGCCAGCCGTTGTTGGCGAAGGTAGCAAAAGCTCCGGCCATTTCTAAAGGAGTGAGGTCAACGGCACCCAAGGGCAAAGAAATCACCGGTTCCATCGGACTTCTGATGCCGAGCACGCGGCAAATCTCAATCACTTTATTCAATCCGACTTCTTGACCAAGCTTGACGGCGGGAATATTTAGAGATACTTCCAAAGCTCTGCGGATGCTGACGGCACCGGAGAAGCCACCGCCGTAGTTTTGAGGGTAGTAATAGCCGTCGCCGTCCCGGTAGCCGACAGGGGAGTCGTAGACAACTGAATCCGGGGTGTATTTGCCACTAGCAAAGGCAGCGTAGTAGACAAAAGGCTTAAAAGAAGATCCGGGCTGACGGCGTGCTTGAATGGCGCGGTTGAACTGACTCTTTTCGTAATCGACGCCGCCAACCATTGCTTTGACGAAGTGGGTGCGGGGATCGACGGCGGCTAGGGCAATTTGACCTTCCTCGCGATCGTAAAAAAGGCCTTGGTAGTAAAGCCGATTGTGCCACGCTTTGACGGTTTCTTCGGCTATGCGCTGCATTTTGAGGTCGATCGTGGTTTGAACGCGCATTCCTCCCTTAACCACGGCATCTCGCCCAAAACGCCTTGTCAGTTCCTGAACTACGGCTTGTGTTACGTAAGGAACTTGAGATCCTCCAAAAGAGGTAATTTTGCCTAGCTTAATTTTTTCCTGGCGGGCAGCAGTCTCTTGGGCAGGCGTAATCCATTTAAGATCCTTCATGCGGCCTAAAACGATTGTTTGCCGCTCTTTTGCCAACTTGTAATTGACGAAAGGACTGTATTCTTCGGGGGCAGAAATTAAGCCGGCCAGCATCGCTGCTTCTGCAAGAGTCAAATTGCTTGCTGACTTGTTGAAATAGCTTCGAGAGGCTGTCTCTACGCCGTACAAGTTGTGACCTAAGTAGATTTGATTCAGGTATAGTTGCAGAATTTGGTCTTTGTTGAGAATTTGCTCCAAGCGGATAGACATTACCGCTTCAGCTACCTTGCGACTAAATTTTGACTGGGGAGAAAGAAATAGGTTTTTGACTAGCTGCATAGTCATAGTCGAGCCACCTTCAACGGTTCTACCTTTCTCTAGGTTGACTATTAGAGCGCGGGCTATCCCACCAGGGTTGATGCCTTTGTGGGTGAAAAAGTTGCTATCTTCGATCGCCAGAACAGCTCGTTTCAGGTTCGGGGAGATTTGGTCAAGGGGTACGACATCCCGGTTGGCTTCGTCGTGGATGCTGGCTAGCGGCTTGCCGTTGATGTCGTAAATGTGGGTAGTTTCTGTGGGAGAGTAGGTTTGCAAGATCCGAACATCTGGCAAATTGCGGAAGCTGATCGCTAAGCCAACCAGTCCACCAGCGACTACGGAACTGGCAAGCATTGTTATGCTGAGTATGGTTCCGGCGGTCACTTTACTGACTGACTGAACAAACTCAAATACGGGGGCTGAGTTTTCCGTGTTATTGCGGACTGCGTTGGTTGACACGTGGATTTCACTTCCTCACTCGATTTGGTGTTTAAGACTTTTAATTTTAGATGCGAACCCTAGAGACTGTCAGTCGATTTTAGATTTTAGATTTTAGATTTTAGATTTATTCCACAGATGAATCTGGGAGTTTGAACAAGAGTCTAAAATTTGGGGATCTCCACGACTGTTGTCGGGGGCTGGTATCCGTTTTTGGGCGGGGTCAGCTAATGAAAGCCGGTCAGCTTTCGGATTATAGTAGCGTGATAGTTATGTTTTTATGCGTCAACCAGTGAGTGTAACTAATTCTGCTGCACTTTGGCAAAATATGATGGACGATCGCTCCCCGATGATAACTCCTAACCTTTCAGCGCTTTACCGCGGCGTCAGCGAGATTTTTCCAGATCGACCTGATTCTAGCAACCCTGACGAAAATTTAGCCCAACTGCTGGCAAAAGTCGATCGACCCTTGCGCGTCAAACTGGGAATTGACCCGACAGGGAGTGACATTCACTTGGGACACAGCATTTGCGTCCGCAAGCTGCGGGCTTTTCAGGATGCCGGTCACACAGCCATACTGCTGATCGGAGATTTTACCGCCAGAATTGGCGATCCGACAGGGAAGTCGGAGATGCGTAGCCAGTTGACGGCCGAACAAGTGGCGGAAAATGCCAAGACTTATTTAGACCAAGTGCGTCCGATTCTAGATTTTGACACGCCCGGGCGTTTGGAAATTCGCTATAACTCCGAGTGGTTGTCGAAATTGGACTTGGCGAAGATTTTGGAACTGCTGAAGACGATGACGGTGCAGCAGATGCTCGCTAAAGAGGGATTTGATAACAGGATGCAGCAGGAGAATGCGATTTATCTGCATGAGTTTCTGTATCCAGTAATGCAGGGTTACGATTCGGTGGCTTTGGAAGCGGATGTGGAGTTGGGGGGAACCGACCAAAAGTTTAATATTGCGGTGGGAAGAGATTTGCAGCGGCATTTTGGGATGAAACCGCAGTTTGGTTTGCTGATGCCGATTTTAATCGGGACTGACGGCGTACAGAAGATGTCGAAGTCTTTGGGCAATTATGTGGGTTTGTCGGAAGACCCGCTGACGATGTATTCTAAGTTGGAGAAAATTGCTGATAGTTCGATCGCCCAGTATTTTGAACTATTGACAGATTTGCCACTTGATGAAGTGCCCGAAAATCCGCGAGAAAAACAGAAACTTTTGGCTTTGGATGTGGTGCGCCAGTATCGCGGTTCGGAAGCGGCCGATCGCGCACAACAAGATGCAATGGCGCTGGTTAAAGGTGCTGCAGGACAAGCTGATGCTGTGGCGGAGTTTTCTTTGGCAAGTGTGCAGTTTCCGGCTAAGTTGTTTTATATTCTGAGTGCTAGCGGGCTTTGTAAAAGCAGCGGTGATGCCAGGAAGTTGATGCAGGGCGGCGGGGTGAAGTTGGAGGGCGATCGGGTTTCTGATGTTAACCTTAGTTTTGAATCACCGGCTGATTTAGGCGGTAAGGTTTTGCAGGTTGGGAAGAATAAGTTTGTGCGATTGGTGTCTTGAATCTCTTTTTTAACCGCAGATGAATACTGAAGATGAACGCTGATGAACGCTGATAATCGAATTATTGTTGCTTTGGATGTTTCGAGTCAAGAAGAGGCGATCGCACTTCTTGACAAACTGCCGCAAGTATCTTTCTGGAAAGTGGGTTTGGAACTGTTTGTGAGTTCCGGGCCGGGGATTTTGGAAATTTTAAAACAGCGGGAAAAGCGGATTTTTCTCGATTTGAAGTTTCACGATATCCCGAATACTGTGGCTGGTGCTTGTCGGGCTGCTGCTAAGTACAATGTGGATTTATTGACTATCCATTCTACTTGCGGTAAAGATGCTTTGAAAGCGGCACAGTTGGCTTTGACTGAAGGGGCGGCGACTGTGGATAAACCGAGTCCTAAGTTGATTGCAATTACGCTGTTAACGAGTTTGAATTCCAGACAGTTGGCTTTTGAGTTGAAAATACCTTTGGAGTTGCCGGAATTTGCTTTGCACATGGCATTGTTGGCTAAGGAAACGGGTTTAGCTGGTGCTGTTTGTTCTCCGCAAGAAGTGGAACAGTTAAGAATGAGTTGCGGGGATGATTTTCTGTTAGTTTGTCCCGGTGTGCGTCCGAAATGGGCTGATGGAGGCGATCAAAAGCGATCGATGACTCCGAAGGCGGCTTTGAAAGCTGGTGCGGATTATCTGGTGATTGGGCGGCCAATTACTGCTTCGGACGATCCGGTGGCGGCTTTTGCGCGTATTTGTGAAGAGATTGAATAACAATATGAATGTTGTTTTTTACCGCCGATGAACGCCGATGAACGCCAATAGAATTTTATCTGCGTTCATCTGTGTTTATCTGCTGATATCTGCGGTTGCAACCCCGACTTTGGCAGTTAATTTTGTGACAAATCATGCTAACAGTATAAATGCCAGTCGGTATGGTTTGTTAGCGCGATCGCCCTGTCCCGCTGATTTAGAAACTTTGGTCGATCGCCTGTTGCAAGATTTGCCGAGTTATGCTAATCGTGTAATTGTGCGATCGCACTTTTCTCCTAACACTAATACACCGCCCGGTTACGCGCTGCCGCAAATAATTTTAGCGGGTCGCCCGGAGTTTGAACCGTTACCTTTAAATTTTGAAGATGCACTTCCTGAAAATGCTAGTCAAGTTTTCATTACTACTTTGGAACGGCAGTATCGCGGGGAAAAAGCAGTCGAGATTGAGCAATATCATTGGTTATTTTTCACTGAAACTGAGAACGGCTGGGAGTTGGCAAAAATCGTTTCTCGGTTTGGTACTGGGGCAGAGATTCGTCCTTTATTAGGTCAAGATAGTGAAAGCGAAATTGCTGAGGCTATTCGTTTGTGGTTGCGCGATTGTCGTGCAAAGCCATAAATTTCGCTGGTTCCGATAATTTTTTTTCCACTTAAAAATAGCCTCTTGAAAGCACGTCATCTTCGTCTAGTTCATCTTTACCAATCATCCCTTCAATCTCCCTTAAAAATCTCATAAAAACTTCCGGTGCAAAGGGGTTGGTATCAAGATGGTTGACAAAATAATCTTTATTTTTCTTTCTTCCCTCTACCGTACTAAAAGCACTTCTTATATTAGACGATAAGCGTTTTGCTTTTCTCAAAATTAGTATCTCATCAATAGCTGTGAGTGATGAGCTAATCGGCGACATATCAAGCCACTCACATAGCAAGAAATACTTGGCTCCTGGTACACTCAATTTTACATCCAGGGCAGTTGCTGCGCCCTCTTGAAACATGGTTTTATCAAGATTTGTTTTACACTCAGCCGCAACATAAGCAATATTTGCCTCGCGGGAGGTAGTCTCCTTAAAATCTTGGGTATGAGAGGCTTTTAGAAATATTTTTCTACTAATCGCAAAATCTTGATCCTTGGCTCGAATACTCATCCCACCGCCTTTTGGACTGAGTTTTAAACTTGACTCAAATCGTAGTGATGAAAAACACTGTGTTGGGCCAAAGGATAATTCTTTGTCTTTTAATGAATCTGCAAAGACGGTTGTAACTAAGATAGGTATAAATTCTTCAATAATTGAGTTGTCAAGTTTTAATTGCCCTTTTTGACGGTACAAAAAATCATTGTCACTGTCAAAAATTAGTTCAACGTCAATGTATCGCTTATAGGAGGTTAGATGGGATACCATCTCTGGAACAACTTTCAGATCATCCCCCCTAATGTTTTTAAGCGTTTCCAACCATTTTTTGTAGTATTCGATTGCTTGATTAACACGCCGTTTATCTGTAGGAGGTAATTTCACGTTATCAAGTAAGGCTGCTAGTTTGTCCCCATGTGGTTGAGCTAAATTAAACATAATTTTCTTTTTTTGGGTTGAGTATTTCAAGGGTTTTCCGTGAACGCTGCAGATCGAAATAAGGTGAGGGCTGTACTGTGGCAACCTTATCGATAGCATCCTTGATTTCATCTTTTACTTGTTCATTCGCTACGGAATAAGCAGATATTAAAGCTTCTATAGAAAGAGTTCTGGCTTGATGTATGGCAAAATAATACTGTAAGTCTTCTCTTTTTGTAAAGTGTAGTATATCTTCTTTGATAATTTTTCCATAACGATTTACAAAACTTCTTTCTTGACGGATATTTAAGCTAATCCCCAATACTTGACGAGCAACTTCTGCAACTAACTCCCCGTTAAAAAAAGGCGTTCCTCTAATATTTGATTCTTTACCTACTACAAATATTATTCTACTATTAGGGCTGCATATTCTTAACAATTCTTGCAAAGAATATGCGATGTCTAAGCAATATTGAATGACAGTTAGAAATCTATTACTTCTATGCTTGCGATTAGAACCAAACTCTGATTTTGCCACCTCTAAAATTTTCCAATTTAGTGCTTCAGTAGAACCACGATACTGCTGATGATAGTTAAATACATTGATATAAGGGGGGGACGTAATCACAAGATTGACGCTGGAGTTGTGTAAGGGAACGTGTCTTGCATCGGCATTGTAGGCATTTATCGGCTTTTTACTATAGGGTAGTTTAAGGACAAAAGTAGCGATATTTTCCGCAATTGTAAAAACTCTTGATTTGGTAAGTTTTTTGTTTTCTAAG
The DNA here is from genome assembly GCF_036705685.1 of Microcoleus sp. AT3-A2. Classification (NCBI taxonomy): domain Bacteria; kingdom Bacillati; phylum Cyanobacteriota; class Cyanophyceae; order Oscillatoriales; family Microcoleaceae; genus Microcoleus; species Microcoleus sp. AT3-A2. The sequence continues at coordinate 38,642 of NZ_JAUBVF010000035.1, read as the reverse complement.
TCTAGCAATACCACTAATGCTTCATGTAGAATATTAAGGAATATTTCTTCCTCATCAACGGCTACGTCTACAATTTTATCTATTAAATCATTGGGTGTAAGTTCTTTTTGTATGGTTTGGAAGAGTGGCATTCTATCCCATATCTCTGTTTTTAGTTGAGTGAGAAAACAATTGATACATTTTTCACGCTTTCTTGGTGAGATAGTGATGAATTTATAAGTGTTAGCTAGGATTAAAGCTGCTGGATTGATTTCTGTTCCGCAGGCTTCCAGTCCGAATCTTCCTGCCTCATATAAAACAGTTCCGCTACCTAAAAATGGATCAAAAATCACACTATTTTTATTGGCATATTTATCAATCAAAGTTTCGACGAACTGGGGTGAAAATTGCCCTTTCCAAGGAAGTGGATTAGTACGTTGTTTATCTTCAATGTCTAATAGTTCTTGAGGAATTTCTTGTCTATTGATAGGAGTTTCACTAAAAATACTAAAGACAACCATAATTCGGATTTTTACTACGGGGCGTGAATTTATGAATGGAAAGCGGGAACTTGTTTTGTAGATGGCAGGTAAAAATCAGAGATTGTTGGTGAAACCAGCCCCCTACCAATGGCAAATGAAAATTAATTATAATTTTTTGGTGGGTCGGGGCTGGTTTTAAGATTGTGGGTAAAAATCAGAGATTGTTGGTGAAACCAGCCCCGACAAATCAACAAAAATTGATTAGAATTGCTATTTTAATTCATCCAATTTAGCTTTTATGGCCTGCATATCTTGCCACATAAACCATTTCGGAGTCTCCGGTTCACGGGAGGGATTTCGCAACAAGTATGATGGGTGAAAGATTGGCATACACAAACGATTTTCCCATTCAATCCATTGACCTCTAATTTTACTAATGGGCCGCTTGTCGCTTAGCAAAGCTTTGAGGGCTGTTGCACCGGTTAATAAAATAATTTTGGGGTCTAAGATGCGAATTTGTTCGAGCAAGTAAGGTTTGCAAGCTTCGATTTCTTTTGCTGTTGGAGGGCGGTTGTTGGGAGGGCGACATTTGATGACGTTGGCAATGAATACGTCGGTTTCTGCACTCAATCCCACGGATTCTAAAATCTTATCTAACAGTTTGCCCGATCGCCCGACGAAGGGCAATCCGGTTTCGTCTTCGTTTTGTCCGGGCGCTTCTCCCACAATCAAAATTGAGGCTTGAGGATTGCCGCGCCCGATGACGGCGTGAGTGCGGCTGTTGCCCAATTCGCAGCGGTAGCAGCGGTTGCAGTGCTCGCCGATTTGTTCCATATTTTGATAAGTGCCGGGAGGGATGGGAATTTTGGCATTTGCTGGTATTGAATCTGTTTGGAAAGTGGCACTTTGATTGTTATCAAAAAGGCTCAGTTGCAAGTCGCTGGACATAAATTTTACAATTAGGGAGATTTTTTTGAGTCTAGAGTTTATAGTTTAGATCGGGTTTGGTGATTTGAGATTGGCTAGAAGCTTGTGTGCGATGTTGTCGATTCCCTACGGGATAGCTACGCACGGGCGTACAATCTCCAATTAAGACTGGCACAATCTCCAATTGTTTGGTTGAGCTCGTACAGGCAAAAATATGTTCTCTAACCCGTTTTTTGACGATCGCGCCGATGCAGGCGAAAAACTGGCCGAGGCAGTTGTGGACGAGCTCGGCAAGTTGAGTTTAATGACACAGAAGGCGGTGCAACCGATTGTTTACGCCTTGCCGCGCGGGGGTTTGCCCGTTGCGGTGCCGATTGCGCGCCGCTTGGGCTGTCCTTTGGATGTGGTTGTTGCGAAGAAAATTACTCGCCCAGATAATTTAGAATTGGCGATCGGCGCTGCAACTGCTGACGGTCACGTCCTCTGGGAAAAGCAAAAGCAGCACAATTTACGCTTGCAAAAATTAGCATTGCCCGTGGCTCAAAATAATGCTCAATCTCTGCTGGCCGATTTGTCTCCGGGACGCCCAAATATCAGCGCGGCTGGGGCTTTGGCGATTTTGGTAGATGACGGCATTGCTACGGGGATGACGATGGCTGTGGCGGCTAAGGCTTTGGAGTCGCAGCAACCGCTGGCTTTGTGGATTTGCGCGCCTGTCGCCCCGGCAGATTTGATGGGATTTTTGGCCCAAATGGGCGATAAGTTGATCGTTCTGGAGACTCCTCACCCTTTTTACAGTGTCAGTCGCTTTTATGGGCAATTTCCGCAGGTTGAGACGGCGGAGGCTTTAAGGTGTTTGCAGCAACAAACTGAATGGCGATCGTAGGTTAAGCTAGAAGGCTAAATCTAAAAGCTCGATCGCTAACACATGAGACCTTGGCAATATTGGTTGGACACTTTGATTCTGTCTACTCAGCACAATCCGCCTCGCTTTGTTGAGTTGGTGATGTTGACTTTGGCGATGATGTTGCTGGGGCTGTGGAGTGTAACATTGCAGTGGCAGTATTTAACGTTGTCTTTGAGTTATATAATTGGTTCGTCTTTTTCAATTTTGGTGCGGGAATCCATCGGCCCACGGCCTCAATTTCAGCTAACTCACCTGACAGCGTTGCTGTTATTAATCATCAGTTTTTATAGTTTTGCTGAACTGATTAGGTAGTTAAGGCCGTTTTGAGTTGTAGAGGCGGGTTTGACAATGTGATTGCGAAGGTGGTGAAGCAATTGCATAAGTTATATAGCAATCCTCAGCGGGTTGTGAACTCGATGTTTTTTTGAACTAACCGCGAAGAGGCGAAGGAAGAGAAGATCGAGAGTTCATCAATAATTAGCCATCATCCTATATTCTCATTAGATTGATGTAAAATTATGCGGTTCCCGGCAGGATCAAAGGCATAGATTTCTAGACCGTGAGAAGCTTTGATAATTTCTCCACTGGGCGGATAACCTAAAGCCCAAATTCGGGCGATCGCAGTTTCGATATCGCTGACTTCCAAACACAGACTCATGCCTGTTTTTGCTCGATTTGCAAATTCCGATTTGTGGGAATCTTTGGGTTTGAATATACCGAGTCTTAAGCCTGGGAGTTGAAATTCCGCATAAGTATTGGGAATATAAGGGTTTGGCTCTATGTCGAGAAATTTTGTGTAAAATTTAACTAGAACTTCTTTATCAAGGTCGGCTAAAGTCACTAGGGCAGCGCTGTATTGGAAACTCATATAAATTGGTAAGGGGTAATTGGTAATGGGAAATTGATAATATTATAACTTTCTATCTATTTAAAATCCTCCAATTCGTCCGACTATTTGAATTTTACCCTGTCTATCGCTTTTGAGAATCACAGCTTCGCCGCTTTGCGGTACAATATCAGTAATCGCGGTAATATTTACTTGATGCGTTACCATAATAATCGCGCCTTGTGTGTTGCGGTTGTCAACAATTAATTTGCGAATAGTCGCTGTTTGTCTGGCTTCTTTGCTGCTGTCCCTAAAGAACGAGCTCAGCGCTGGAAACGGTTCGACTTTGCCTAAATTTATCAATTTGGCTGTTTCCAAACATCGGCACCACTGACTCGATAAAACTCTGGCAACTTTGATGTTGCGGTTGCGAAATTCTGCTCCAATTTGCTTGGCTTGGGTTCTTCCTTGTGCTGATAAATTCCGCTGGGTGGAACAGTCACCCAACTTAAAGTTAGCAGGATCTCCCGTGCCTGGGGCGATCGCGTGTCGCATTGCTACCACCAACCCTGTCTCACCCCGCTGCAACAATTGCCACCCTGCTTGAGTTTGCGCGTTGGTTGCTGCGTCAGAACTTGCAGTTGCAATCATTAAGCCGATCGACAATACTAAAGCTAGCGACCCGAAAAACCATTTCCAGTTGAGGTCAATTCGCGCAGCCATTGTTGCAGAAGTTAGGAATTAACTTATCATATTATAATACAACAAATATTGCTCTATGGAACTCACCAATTTTATTGCTCTGTCTGTCATTGTTGCCCTCGTGCTGGGGATTGGGTTTGGAACAATGACTTGGGCTTACTTCGGCAAGGGCAGCATTTCTGTACTCTTTAAAGAACCAATTTTAACTTACCCAGAATTTCCCGATACCGACAGCGGCAGCAAAGCTTCCGTTTATTTTCAACAAGGAATTGAGGCTTATCAGTCGGGAAAGTACCGCAAAGCCAAAGATAAATTTACCAGCGCTGTAGAACAAGTTTCAACTTTAGCAGAAGCTTACCACAATCGCGCCTTGGCTTGTGCAAATTTGCGATCGGATGACGAGGCTGTTGCAGATTTGATCCGTGCCAGCGAATTATACCAACAGCAGGAGGCTGGATTTGCGATCGACACAATTAAACAAAATCTGGCCGCATTGAAGCAGCGCAAATTAGAACGAGAAAAACAAAAAGCAGTAGCGAGATAAATTATTATTTTCTGCCCGTGGAACTAAACCCAAACCTAGAGCTTTGGTCTTAAAAACCCGGTTTCTTTAAGGCCTTAAAGAAACCGGGTTAGTTTACAGAAATTTTATTAAAGTTGAACATCAAGATTTAACGTTGTCCCTAACAGTTAAACTTTTCTAGCATCTTCTATTTGGTCAATTTTAGAAATCAGCATTTCTCGGCTAGATGCCACGACTCGATAATTAGTAATTGGATCGTAAGCTTCCCACTCTTGAGTCACTTCGCTGTCTTGCCAAAAAAACCATTCCCGGTAAATTTCGCCGTCATCAATGTCGCCGCACAAGGGAAGCCAATCATCTCCTCCCAAGCTCTCAAAATCTCCTCCTACTAAGTCAATCCAAGCTGCAAAGATACAAGAGTCAATAGCATTATTATTAACAGTGACTGCGTTAGAGTGAAGAGAAGTTTCGGGAAAACAAAGTGTGGATTTCATAAGCTGTACCTGAATGTTATGTTATTAATTTATAAAAAAATCCTCTACGGCAGTGACAGCAGAATGCCACTATCCTAACCTCCACAGTTCCCCCCTCGAAAAATCTTGACACCCAAAGCGCTCAAACGCCTCTGCTGTATGACTTGAGACCGCTTTGAGTCAAGTGGCTACAGAGGCTAAATTGAGCCACTTTGCCAACTGGCATAGAAGAAAGCCCGATCGACCAAATATTGCTGGCGAGGGCGATCGCGCATTAAGGAGCAAAGACAGCGCGACTGGCAATTGTATACTGGGTAAGTTGGCGAGTTTCCGTACAGTTTTTGTGATAAAATTAGCAGTAACCGGACTTTCGTACCGACAGCCTGGTCTTGTCAAAAGCTTTCCAACGAGCTTTCCAACGGTGGTGCGATCGCCAGTTTTGATTTATTGTTAATTTTGCCAAGTCCCGATCAACTGTTAGGGAAAAAAATTATGCAAGCAACCAACCAAGAAGGAATTATCAATCTGACAATCCACTATACCAACGGCAAACAGCAACACTTCCAGTTCATTGCGCCAGAGGGAACAGTAGGAGAGCAAGCAACTTTAGGCACTCGCCTACACAAAATGTTGACAGCAGACCCGATAATTCTCGAATTGGCAGATAAACTGGTAGTTATCCCAGTTCACAACATACAAAGTATGGAAATATCGCCGGTTCCTCCCAAATTGCCAGAGGGGGTCATTCACCCAATGCGAGAAATCAAGAAATAAGGTGTTCTGCATTTGAATTCAACTGAAAATGCGAACAGGATGCTCAACATACGCAAAGTTTTAATAAACAGAAAGGTACAAAATTAAGGCAGGAAAAATTATTACAGCTAACAGATTTAAATTACAAAAAACTTTTGCTTGCAGTGAAATTAGTTACGAAAAAAAAGGCAATTGTCGATAACAGCCAACCGTTATAGCATCACTAATTCAATCTAAAATCGTTCTCCTATAGCGCTCGCGCCGAAGTCTAAAATCTAAAATCTAAAATCTAAAATAGTATGACGTTATATCTCACATGAGTGAGGGGAATAATTGCAGGTTTTACAGACTTTAACTTACCAGAAAAAATGCTAGAGCTCCACTGTCACACTACTTATTCCGACGGCACTCTCACCCCTGCCGAACTCGTAGCCGCCGCCGCTTCATCGGGGGTTCGCGCCTTGGCCGTCACGGATCACGATACGATGTCGGGTTGGGATGAAGCCTTCGCTGCCGCTGCTTTGCACGGTATAGAAATCGTACCTGGACTCGAACTCAGTACAGTTCACAACGGCCGATCGCTGCACATTTTAGGTTTTTATCCCGATGCAAATAAGTTGCGCGTTCCTTTGAACGATCGCCTGGAAGGGAGGTTTCGCCGATCGCAGGAAATGGTCGAAAAATTAGCAGCAATGGGATATGCGATCGAACTGCCAAAAACATCCCCAGGAATGGCACCGGGAAGGCCTCACATTGCCTCTGCACTTGTAAAAGCCGGTCACGCCAAATCATCGCGGGAAGCATTCGATCGCTGGCTGGGAGATGACGGCCCGGCTTATGTGCATTACGAGAAATTCTCGATCGTCGAAGGCATTGATTTATTGCGAAGTTGCGGTGCAGTACCAGTTTGGGCTCACCCTTATTTGTTTCGCGGCGGCGCTGTTGAGGAAGTCTTAAAAGAATTAGTAGATGCTGGTTTAATGGGAGTTGAAGTATACCATCCCAGCCACAGTTCTAGCCAAATCCAAAAATTGAAAGATTTGTGTCTTCATTATGGTTTGCTGGCAACTGGTGGCAGCGATTATCACGGCCCCGATCCGGAAAGGAAAGCAGCAGATAGCACCCAATTGAATATGCTGCATTTGCCGTTAGAATTGCTCGAACCGATTAAAGTTGCTGCGGCGAGTTTGAAATAGTTTTTTAGGACGAATTTTGGCGACGTATTCAGTGGTCAAAAAAAGGAATCCTTCGCTTTTTGAGTGAGTAATTTGTACTAAGTAAGTCATCAGAAGAAGACCGAGGTCAAGCAGAATATAAATTAATATGAAGTTAAAGGCAATTGCAGGCGAGTTGATTTTACAATGTTACTATAGCAACTTGCCAAACGGAGCTTATCATGAGTACAGAAGACAGAGCGAAAGCGATCGGCAAAAATTTAGAAGGCAAAGCTCAGGAAATTTTCGGTAATATTACGGGCAACAGAAAAGACCAGGTTGAAGGTAAAGCCAAACAAGCCGAAGCCTCCGCCCGCCACGCAGCAGAAGATGCAAAAAATGCGGTGAAAAATCTGGCAGATAAAGCCAAAAAGTCGATCGACAAATTGTAGAAACTGCGTTATACCAAATCCTGGCTAATAGAATTCGCTTCATATCAAATCCTTTGGTATCAATAGGGTTTGATATGATTTATTTTTGGAATGTGCATAAACTGGGTGACTCCTGCGACATCTCTTCAAAAGCGCAGTGGAGAAGTCCCTACGATTGTTAATTTTACACCGGATTAATTTCGTAGTAAGGACTTCAGTCCTTATCGCATTGCCTTTACGAAAAATTTTTGCTCAATTCTGCATAAAGCCGCCAAAACCTGCGATATCAGAGTATCAACACGCAAAAACTGGACTATGACGAGACATGATACCCCCGTCGAACCCTTAGCAGGTTTAGTTCCTGTAGCGGCAAGTTTCAGCTTGTTGCTTCCACCCACGGGTTGGGAACTCAAACCGATTTCGTTGACTTTGTTACTGTTGGCACGTTACAGCGCTATTTTCCCTGGGAAAATCGAATTATCTCGATGTCATCCGAACGTGCCTGTGAACACCGACGAACAGTTACGCCAACTTCTACAACTCTTGAAAGACTCGCAAGAGGGGAGTAAGGAAAAAGAAAGACTCAAAAATCAATTGTGCCAACTCATTCCCCATTTGCCCGGAATTCGCAAGCATCCTTATCCTAATATTGATTTAGACGAAATGATGCAGGAAGCTTATTGCGGTTTTATCAAAACGCTTTCGGCATTTTTGCGGGGACTTGACCTCGACAATCTCGCTGCTGATGTGTTGCGAACCCGAGTAGTTCAGCGGTTCAATAAAACTCTCAAGAACAAAGTCTATGACCAATATCGCCGGATGCAGCAACAGATTTTTACTGTTAGTTTTGATGCTCCGATTACGAGCAACCCAGGTGAAAAAATTGAGGCTCAAGAACCGATAGACGATACCACTAGAAATGGGATTGAGCAACTCATCGAGAGAGAACAATCTCAAAATAAGCAGGGCATCGGCCGCAAACTATGGCAGTGTATTGAAGACGATCCGACGGGAGAACTGCGAAACAGTTATCCCAATGAAAAAATAGATAAGACTCAGCCAAACACTCCCGAAAATCGTCGCCCTCGACCGGATGCCAATTGTCACATACTGGCAGTGCGATTGCTGCTGAAAGACCCTCCTGATAAATTATCGGTAATTGCCAGAGAGTTAAATATTGACTATCAAACTCTCAACTCTCACTGGAAAAGAACAGGTTTTGAACTCGTCAAAGAGATTGGCAATAGAATTGCTAAAGAATGTGGATATCAACCGGAGGAATAATGGTGAATAGCATGGATACTTATTTGTTACAAATTCCTCTGGAGCAAACTGCCCGCAATTTAGCTCTGCAATTTGCTTCAGAGCAAGCTAATCCGCAAAAAGGCAAGCGGGTTTATTTCAATACCCTGGCGGTTTGGGCAGTTAACTATTTTTTGGAATGGATGGAAATGGAAACCGATATTAATGGCGGTGATAGTTGGAATCCAGCAATGCGGGCGGTTTTGGATGTCGGCGATTTGGTTTTGCCGGGGATTGGCAAGATAGAATGCTGTCCGGTTCAGCTTGGAGAATCGGCGATTTCTCTGCCGGAAGTGCGAGGAAACCGCATTGCATATATCGTCGTTCAGTTTGCCGAACCTTTCGATAAAGTGAAACTTTTGGGCTTTATTCCGGCTGTGGAAATTCATGATGAAATTCAAGAGATTTCTCTAACTAATCTCAAACCCCTTGAGGAATTGTGGGATTATTTGGATCGAATTGAGTTGGCGATTCCGCTGTTGCAAGGTGAAATTGAAGAGTTGCTATCTGATTTGGGAGAAGATGACCCCGTACAAGCAAAAGTTCGGGAGAATTTGCAAAACAAATCTATTTCGGAAATTGTGGCAATTTTGAATAAAGTTTTGCACAGTAGTGAGAAATCTGACTGGGGATATGAAGGGGGGAAGGCTTTAGCGGGAAGTGGTTCTAGCAGTGGAGGTTTGGGAAATAGAGATATATCTTTCTCTCGTGATAAATCTTCACCTGTTGAGAAAGCTTCAGATATTGAGGAGGATGTGAAAGCGGAACTGAATCTGATCGCTGAAGATTTGTTGGAGAAGTTAGCTGAGATTTGGGGAGATGGTGATGATTTTGCCTTGTCATAAATCGGCAATCTCCCAGAAATATGGATAAATTTCCATGACTTGTAGAGGCGGCTTCACTAACCATATCTGATAAAAATCAAAAATTAAAAAAAACCGCCCCTACAAGTCATCAATACGAAAAAAAAATTAAAATATTGCGTTTTTGGGTTTTTTGCATGGGGTGGGGGCGGGTTTTCGAGTTTGTTTGTTTTGGGCGCTGATGGTTGGTGAACCCGCCCCTACAACATTCCCAAGACAAATATCTATAATTTTTCAGGAATCTGCATAATTCTCCCCCAAATTGCCGATCGATATATATACAGAATAAAAGGAAACTCCCATGAACGAACAACGCCTCGCGGCCTATCTCGAACTGATTCAAGCCCTGCTTGAGTGCCTTAGCGGTGAAGAGGATGATATTCTCAACGCCAATCTAGAGTTAGTTGATGCCAATTTTGTGCAAGTCATGGAAGCGGAAGCGGAGAAGATGGCAACAGAGGACAACTCCCAGGCCGCTTGGTTGCAAAATCTAGCTGCACAATTGGCACACTTTGTCGGCAGTACAGCAACTCGTGAAGAGTATTTATCTTTCTTGATGGAGGTGTTGCAAGCAACGTCAGACAGTGACGGAAATCCTCAAGTCGTTTATCCTATTTTACAACAAAAATTCGATAAATTGGATTTAAACTTTGCTCGAATATTACAAGCTTGGGCTACATCCACATTCACAGAATTTACCTCAGAAGAAGCTGCATATTTAGCAGGAGTTATTGTCAATTTGGGCAATTTAATTAATCAGTTTCCTCTAGGGCGGCGGGCATGGAATTTAGAAATAGGTATTGTTTGTTATACCGCTGCATTAAAAGTCGATACCCGCGAGGATTATCCCGAAAATTGGGCAGGGACTCAAAACAATTTGGGAAATTCCTATACTCAGAGAATAGAAGGTGTCAGGGCGGCAAATATAGAAGAGGCTATCGCCTGTTTTCGGGAAGCATTAGAAGTCTATACCCGCGAGGATTATCCCGAACAATGGGCAACGATTCAAAACAATTTGGGGAATGCCTATAATGACAGAATAGAAGGTGTCAGGGCGGCGAATATAGAAGAGGCTATCGCCTGTTTTCGGGAAGCATCAGAAGTCTATACCCGCGAGGATTATCCCGAACAATGGGCAATGACTCAAAACAATTTGGGGACTGCCTATAGTGACAGAATGGAAGGAGTCAGGGCGGCGAATATAGAAGAGGCTATCGCCTGTTATCGGGAAGCATCAGAAGTCTATACCCGCGAGGATTATCCCGAAAATTGGGCAGCGACTCAAAACAATTTGGGGACTGCCTATAGTGGCAGAATAGAGAGAGTCAGGGCGGCGAATATAGAAGAGGCGATCGCCTGTTATCGGGAAGCTTTAAAAGTCTATACCCGCAAGGATTATCCCGAAAATTGGGCAATGACTCAAAACAATTTGGGGACTGCCTATAGAAACAGAATAGAAGGTGTCAGGGCGGCGAATATAGAAGAGGCGATCGCCTGTTATCGGGAAGCTTTAAAAGTCCGTACCCCCGATAATTATCCCGAAGATTGGGCAGCGACTCAAAACAATTTGGGGGCTGCCTATAGTTACAGAAGAGAAGGAGTCAGGGTGGCGAATATAGAAGAGGCGATCGCTTGTTATCGGGAAGCTTTAAAAGTCTATACCCGCAAGGATTATCCCGAAAATTGGGCAAGGACTCAAAACAATTTGGGGGGTGCCTATAGTTACAGAATAGAAGGAGTCATGGATGCGAATATAGAAGAGGCTATCGACTGTTATCGGGAAGCTTTAAAAGTCTATACCCGCAAGGATTATCCCGAAAATTGGGCAATGACTCAAAACAATTTGGGGACTGCCTATAGAAACAGAATAGAAGGAGTCAGGGCGGCGAATATAGAAGAGGCGATCGCCTGTTTGCGCTTAGCATTAGAAATTAGCACTCCTACTGCTTTCCCTTTAGACTGCTTGCAATCAGGTAGAAACCTCGGAAATACCGCTTTCACTGCTGGTTTTTGGGATATCGCCCTGGAAGGATTCGAGAAAGCAATTCAAGCAGTAGAAAAAAGCAGAAGTTGGGCAACTTCCGACGATATCCGCCAGCAGATTTTAGCTGAATCTATAGGTGTGTACGAAAAGGCAATTCAAGCTTGCGTCAACAGCAACCAACTGGAGAAAGCCATAGAATACTGCGACAGAACCCGTGCTCAGCGGTTAGTCGATTTAATGCACAGCAATGATTTGTATGCTAGCGGCGAAATTCCGCCCGCAGTGCAAAAGTATTTGCAGGAATTTGAGGTGAAGCAGCGGGAAATTGACGCAGAAGTTGAACAACTCCGCAAACCTTCTGAAGGCAATAAAGAATTAGCAGGTGTGGGGAGTCAGTCGCGCAGTCGGGCGGATTTGTCTGCTTACACCGAGAAGATTCAAGAATTGGAAGGGGAGAAACAGCAAATCTGGGAAAATATTCGCAGTTTAGATCCTGTTTTAGCTGGACAAGTTCAAGTCGATCCGATGCAGTTTGCGGCGATGCAGAAACTCATTGACAATTCACAGACGGCGATTCTCTGTTTTTATACCACGACTGATGACACTCATGTTTTTGTGATTTACAAGGATAAAGCGCCGCAGATTCACACTTGTCAGGGAGAGGGTTGGGAAAATTTTCAGAATTGGATTAGCGAGAGTTGGTTGTCGCCTTATTTGCACGATAGGAAAATTTGGCAACAGGGGATGGGTGAGTTTTTGTCTCAGTTGTCGCAGCGGTTGAAAGTTGATGAGTTGATTGGTAATTGTTTGGAGGGGATTGAGGAATTGATTGTGATTTCGCATCTGTTTTTGCATCAGATTCCGCTGGCGGCATTGCCGATAGAACCCCCTCAACCGAGGGCGGGCACGGGGGCACGGCCCCTACGAAGGGTGTTCCTTGGTGACAAATTCCTAATTCGTTACGTGCCCAGTTGCCGAATCTTGGAGTATTGCAATCAACGCCCAACCATCGAATCGCCGAAATACGGGATTGTGGAAAATGCCACGGATGACTTGTACTTCACTCCTTTTGAGTGCGAACAAATTGCCGAAATTGTGACCAAACCTGAGCGCTTAAAAGGAAGTCAAGAAGCAACAGTCGCCGCCTATCGAAACCTCGCTCAAAATGTGAATGTAATCCACTCCAGTCACCACGCTGTCTCGCGTTTGGACAATCCTTTAGAATCGCGATTGTTTTTAGGAGACGGGAGTATCACATTAGGGGAATTGATGACACCTGGTTGGCGCTTGCCGCAGTTATCCGATGTGTTTATGTCCTGCTGCGAAACTAATTTAGGAGGGACGGAAATTACCGATAATCTGCTCAGTTTGGGAACGGGAATTTTGTGTGCGGGGGCGCGGAGTGTGGTCAGCACTTTGTGGGCGGTGGATGATTTTGCTACTTCGTTGTTTGCGATTTTTTACTATCAGTATCGTCGGCAAGGTTTGAGTCGTCCAGAGGCTTTGCGACGGGCACAAGTGAGGTTACGGACAATTTCGGGGGCGGACTTGAAAGAGCTTTATCAACCGCAAATCGATCCGTTGCTTCAGAGAATTATTGGGGATTTAAAGTCAAAATTGGCGGTGGTTCAAAAGGAAAAACAGGAGTTAAAATTGCGGCAGAAATCTTACCACAAGGAGACGGATGAGTTTAATAAGTTGGGGGCGCAGTTGAAGAAAATAACGAAGCGGGAGAATCAGATTCAGAAACAGAAGAAAGGATATGAAAGTTTGAAAGAAAATATTTACACTCGGTCAAATCCTTTTGATGGTTTGAGTTATTGGTCGGGGTTTATTTGTCAGGGTTTGCATTGACTAGACTTACGCACTCCGGCTGAATAAACCTGGTTTTTTACCGAATCTTTCGGCTGCAACGCGTCTTTTCGTAGAAAAACCCGCTTTCTGGGCCCCTATGCTAAATCCTATGAATTTAACACTCCTTTTAGCGAGGACTTTCGCTATGCAACAGGGAATTAATTCCCTATCGGACTTTCGGTAAAACGCGCTATTTCATCCACATTAATCCGAGTTTATCTCCGCTTAAAAATCGGGTTCTGCGGCTAAAAGCTCGATCGACAAATCCATCTGTTCCTTCCCCCGCGCCAAAAATCTTTCGCACTCCTGCCAACACTCTACAGCCACCCCAAACTGCTCGAAAACCTCTTCTAGAGGCAACTCTCCCGATTCCACCCGATCGATAATTGCTTCAATTCGATCGACCGTTTCCTCATAATTCCAGTCAGACTGGCGCAACTGTGAATCAATCATAACTTTTCTTCCGCATCCAATACTTCTACAATCTTAACTTTCAGCACGCCCCGACTCAACCTCACAGTCAATTCCTCTCCCAATTCCAAACCGTCAGTTGTGCGAACGATCGTACCGTCATTTTGGATTACCGCCGCATAACCCCTTTGCAAAACCGCAGCCGGATTCAGTGCAGATAACTTTTCTTGCAATACCTCCAGTTTACCAGTTGCTTGCCGCAAAGTTCGGGATGTCGCAGGCAAACGTTTTAATCGATTTTGTAACAGTTGCAAATGCTTTTCTTCTGTCTGAAATCTTGCCCGCACAGCACTTGCTAAATTGACCATTCGCTGCTTGTGTTCAAAGTAAATATCTGCCAAAATTGGTACAGCTTGAGCCGCCGCCGCAGTCGGAGTATGGGCTCGTTTATCTGCTACTAAATCGGCGAGAGATTCATCTCTTTCGTGCCCGATACCTGTAATAATTGGAATCGCACAATTCGCGATCGCCCTGACAACTCTCTCATCATTAAAACAAGCCAAATCTTCCGCAGAACCACCGCCGCGCCCTAAAACGATCACATCAGCCCTACCGTCCAATTCTACCCGGGCGATCGCCCTAGCGATCGCAGCAGCAGCCAATTCTCCCTGCACTCCTGTCGGCGACAGCAATACCCGCAAACCCGGATATCTTTGGGCGAGAGTGCGCTGAATGTCTCCCCAAGCAGCGCCAGTATCGGATGTCACCACGGCCACAATTTGCGGGTGTGCGGGAATCGGGCGCTTTCTGGCGGGATCGAAGAAACCCTCAGCATCCAAGCGCGATCGCAATTGCTGCAACCGCAAAGCCTGTAATCCTTCCCCAGCCGGTAGCGATTGCACAACAGTCAACTGGTACTCGCCGCGATTTTTGTAAACCCGGATGCTTCCCAAAACCAGCAACTGTTCGCCTTTTTCCGGGATTTGCACCAATTTTTGCCGCTGAGAATTCCACACCACGCAGCGAATCGCAGCGCTTTTGTCGGTGTCGCACAAAGTGAAAAAGCAGCCGCTGGGGTGGTGCGAAACGTTGGACACCTCGCCTGTCAGCCAAACTGATTGCAGGTTGCGATCGCCCTCCAACAAGTCTTGCAGGTAAGATGTTAGTCCGGCAACAGATAAAGCTGTATCGGGAAGAATTGAAGTCATCCAATTTTAGATTTTAGATTTTAGATTTTAGATTTAGGCTACTATCAATACTTCGGACAGTGTGCGATTGCCAAGCGTAAAATAAGGGTGTCAGGACGATTGCAGCATCGACTTCCTAACGAAAAATCAAGGGTTTCCGACTAGGATCTCAAAATAGTCCGGACTATTGTAGTATATCTAAGGTAATTTATTTGTAGGCTGAGCGGGCGATCGTAAATTTAACTGCAAACAAACTAATGATATCAGATACAATGACTTCGATGAATGTGCTGCGCCAAGAGGCTGCGGCGATCGGCATTACTGAGGAAGAAGCCAGAAAATATGGCGACCTCCGACATAAAAGAACTTGGTCTTTGGCGATCGAACATCACCTCTCAATGCAAGATTTTGCTGATCGCATAGAACAATCCTTCACAACTTCCGAACCCGATTCCTCCAGCGCACTCAACCACTCTCAGACTGCGGAGTCGAAAGACTATGGTATTCAGCTAACTGCGAATCTAGGCGAATCTAGAGTAACCAGGGAGAACCAAACAGCCTCTGTTGCTTCGCCACAACAGCAAGCAGTAGCAATCGGGCGATCGCACGGCAATTCCGACCACCCCAGCAACCAAAACCGAGGTTTTAAACAAGTAGTTCAAAATCATATTAAAGCATTAACAATTGCATCCGCCTCACGCACAAATCTGCCCCATTCACAACAGGGCAATTGGGTGTGCCCTGAGTGTGGACAGGAGGGCGAATTGGATTGTTACCTTTGCGCCGGAGAAGGCAATGTAGGGGACATTGCAGTTATTGGCTGGACGCTAGCTTATATGGAAATGTTGGGCTGTTCTGCTCGCGAAATTGAACCGTTGAGAAAAATTTCGCCTTCATTGAATATTCTGGAATTGAATTTAAAAGTTTGTGTTGCTATCAAACAAAGTAGCGAAGTTTTAGCCAGGACGGAGAAATGGGTAATTAGTCATTAGTCATTAGTCATTAGTTATTAGTCATTGGTCATTAGTTATCAGTCATTAATTTCCTGAAAGCTCAACCAAATTAAGTAGTGATTCTAGCTTTTTCAAAGCAACTTCCAAGTCGTCATTAACAACTTGGAAATCGAATTCCCCAGCAGCTTCAATTTCCTCTTTAGCCCGCACCAACCGACGGGCGATCGCACTTTCGGAATCTTGACCCCGACTCCGCAAGCGCCGTTCCAATTCTTCCCAAGAAGGAGGTAAAATAAAAATTCGCAGCGCCTCTGGAAACTTATTTCTAATTTGCCTTGCTCCTTCGAGTTCAATTTCGAGCAATACCCATTTTCCCTCACTGGTACCCTGCTGGAGAGCAAAATAAGGAGTACCGTAAAAATTGCCGGCAAACTCGGCCCATTCCGCCAAATCTCCAGCCTCAACCATTTGTTCAAAACGGCTGCGGCTGACAAAATAGTAATGCTTTCCCTCAATTTCTCCCTCACGGGGCGATCGAGTTGTCACCGATACCGAAAGATATAATTCGGGATGGCGATTGAGGAGCGATCGTACTAAGGTGCCTTTCCCCACACCGCTAGGCCCCGTCAGAACAATTAATTTACCAGATTTCATTTTTAGAATAGAAACGTGTAACAATTTAAGTTTCCGCTTACTTTAGACTGTAAACGCTCAAATTGCAACTGACAAACCTCAATCATCCCGACCTTGACCGTCTTTGCTCACCACAAAACGATTAGCAACCGTTTCCGGCTGAATCGCCGACAGGATGACGTGACTCGAATCTGTAATAATGACCGCTCTCGTGCGGCGGCCATAAGTTGCGTCAACCAGTTGTCCCCGCTCCCGCGCATCAGTAATAATCCGCTTAATTGGCGCTGACTCGGGACTGACAATGGCAATCACTCGATTAGCAGACACAATGTTACCAAAACCGATATTAATTAATTGAATATCCATGAAAATCTTAATCTGTAGGTGAACTATTAACTATCAATCCTTACTTTTTATTATATACAAATATTTTTTATTACACTCCTAAAATTAATCTCAACTAAGTTTTTTAGTTGAGATTAATTTTTTACCCTTTTGACGCCGAGTCCCCCGTTCTTTATCAAAAATTTAAAAAACACTCGCTGTTGCCGCTCTATTTTAAAGATTCGGTAAACTCCTCGATTTTTAGTTGCAAATAAAAGCATTAGCTGTATCGAGAAAACGGTTCGGAAATGTTGCGAAATATAAATTTAATTTCCAAGACAGGGAATTCAAGTATAATCAGTGCTCAATGACAGCAAATATTCGCAAATGCTGGTTTTATCAGCCTTCAACCTAAACTAAAAGCTGCTGGCGATCCTCATCGTTGGCGTAGCCCCCGTAGGGGCGGGCTTCGCTAACGCACTTTCTGCGCGATTTTCCACCAAAAGATGGGGGATGATGTGCCAAACTACAGATGTTTATTGCATGATCTTCTACAATAAAATGGGTTGGTAGTAAAAATTTTAGTCCTATTAATACCAATAAAAAAGTATTGCTATAATTATCAATTTTCTAACTATTATCAAAATTTTCCGAGTCCCGCACCGGACAAGGCATTGCCGTTTCCCTACAGATGGGAACACGATTATATGTAGCAATAGTTTTTGGGATTAGTATAAAAATCTGAGCGCTTTAGTTTTTACTACAAACATTTTAAATTCAGCACAAGTTAGGCAAAAAGTGGTTTTACGGATGATATGAATTCCTGTTGCATTGGAATGGAATGATTAAACCGCAGAGGGCACAGAGAACACAGAGGAAGAAGAGAGATATAATTCCGATGCTACCGGATTTGATATGTATTATAGCGGTAATAATTCATGCACACCGCACCGTACAGATACAGGATATGTGTAAATCTTATTCAACAAAAAACAGGGATTAATGCAGATAAATTCATCCGCATTAATCCCCAGTAATTCCACAGTAGATTAAGCCAGATTAAGCTGCAACTAAACCGCTGTGTTTCAACAAAGCTTTAGTGCTCGGTTCGCGTCCCCGGAAAGTTTTAAACACTTCCATCGGGTGCAAACTGCCGCCCAATCCTAATACTGTATCTCGGAAGCGCTTGCCTGTAGAGGCGATCGCACTTTCATCTTCCAAACCCGCTTCCTCAAACGCCGCAAAAGCATCAGCGCTGAGCACTTCCGCCCATTTATAACTGTAATACCCCGCCGCATAGCCGCCCGCAAAAATGTGTCCGAAAGCGCACAAAAATGCGTCTTCTTCCAGAGGAGGCAAAACGGTCGTAGTTTTAGCGATACGGTTGCGGACATCGGCCACAGTTTCGCTGCCGCCCGATCGATAGCAGTGGTGCAATTCGATGTCAACGCTGCTAAAATGTACTTGCCTGAGCATGACGGTGCCGCTCATGTAGTGGCGCGCTGCTAGCAGTTTTTGGTAGTAGTGTTCCGGCAAAGTTTCCCCGGTTTCGTAATGCTTTGCCATCCCGAACAAAGTAGCGCGGTCGTAACACCAATTTTCCATAAATTGACTGGGCAATTCCACTGCATCCCACTCAACATTATTGATGCCCGAAGCCCCCGGATAGTCTACCGTTGTCAGCATATGCTGCAAACCGTGACCGAATTCGTGAAACAAAGTTTCGACTTCCAAGAAAGTCATTAAACTCGGTTTGCCGTCAACCGGAGGACTTTGGTTGCACACCAAATAAGCCACCGGCAACCGCGTGGTTGTTTTTCCCGCTTCCACAAATTTAGCGCGCACTACGCACTCGTCCATCCAAGCACCGCCGCGCTTTTCCTCGGGGCGACTGTAGGGGTCTAAATAGAAATTGGCGATCGTATTTCCGGCTTCGTCATCTATTTGGAAATAGCGCACATCTTTGTGCCACACAGGAGTTTGACCGTCCGCCGCAGTTACTGTCACGCCAAATAGCCGATTGACTAATCCAAATAACCCCTCTAATACCTGTGGCAAAGCAAAATAAGGTCGCAATTCTTCGGCACTAAAAGCAAACTTTTCTTCCCTGCGCCGTTCCGACCAAAAACCAATATCCCAGTGCTTCAAATCTCCAGCTTCCGCCGCGCCTTTTTCGGCTGCAAAAGCTTTCAATTCTTCTAAATCTTTGACAGCAGCATCATAACTAGCCTGACGCAATTCTTCTAACAAAGCTTCCACTGCTGTAACGTCGGGAGCCATTTTGCTCGCCAAGCTCAATTCGGCATAACTACTAAACCCGAGCAAAGCAGCTTTTTCCTGGCGCAAAGCTAAAATGCGATCGGTCAACGGCCAGTTATTCAATTCTCCGCTACTTGCTCTGCCGATAAAAGCTTTGTACAACTTTTCGCGCAAGTCGCCGCGGGTGCTGTGCTGCATGAAAGGGCCGTAACTCGGAAAGTCTAAAGTAATCCGCCAAGGGCCGTTTTCAGCATCCGCATTTTCTTCGCCAGCGCTGCGAGCGGCTTGAGCTGCTAAACTTAACAAACTCGGCGGCAAACCGTCAATTTCGTCTTTGTTTGTGAGGGTGATGCTGAATGCTTTGGTAGCGTCGAGGACGTGATTGGAAAATTGGGTAGTAATTTCGGCCAATTCTAATTGAATGGCATTAAAACGCTCTTTTTGCTCGCCTTCTAAACCGACGCCGGAAAGTTGGGCGTCTCGGAGAGCGGCTTCGACAATTCGCTTTTGAGCTGACTCTAAGCTATCCCAATTTTCGCTAGCCCGCAGCGCTTTAAAAGCTTCATAAAGCGGTTTGCTTTGACTGAGCTTGCTCCAAAATTTTACTACTTCCGGCTGCACTGTTTCGTGAGCCGATCGCAGTTCCGGGCTATTTTTCACCCCCATCAAATGTCCGACAATGCTCCAGCTCCAATTTAAACGCTCTCCGAGTCGCTGCAATGGTTCTACTAAGCCGCTCCAAGTCGGTTCTACAGACGATTCTAAGGCAGCTAGCGAGGCTTCTAGTTCGGTCAGCAGTTGGGTAACAGCGGGGACTACGTGTTCTGGTTTAATCGCATCAAATGGAGGCAATCCTTGACCGATTAGTAACGGGTTATCAGCAATAGTTACGGTTGCAGTCATTGATTTTTCTTGTAACAGGTTGAAAACAGTTGACACTCTCCGGGCTAAAGCCACGGAGATTCTTAAGACCACAATTTGAGTCTTAAAGGCGCTGACAAATCGCCTCTACACGCTCAAAACAACTACTAATACCAGAAGTATTGCAATTGCGCTTACTTTTGTCTTTTTATACTTTCAGAGTCCATCACCAAGCCAGTTAGGTACGCTCAACAATTCACTATTGCTTGTTTAACCAGACTACGATAGAGTCGAGGCGAGCTAAATCAGGAGTTACACCTTTTGAGATTGTTTCAACACGTAGATGGTTGTTCTTACTTGCCTTTCTAAATGTTCTAACACAAAGCCGTCAAGCGAAGGACGGGGCTTCAGACTCATTTTGTTGGTGAACTAGACAGATTAGCTTTTAATCTTTTAACACAGTTGTCGAAAAAGTAGGACTCGATCGGACGTGAGTCGGAGAGTCGGAGAATGTCGAGCGTGTCCGATGGAAAAAGTATTCCTTCTGACTGATGACTAATGACTGATGACTAATGACTAATGACGGTTCTCTGGCGTGTGCTGCAACTCCTTGACAACCGAGATTAAGCGCTTGAGGTGAGGTTTGACAACTTCTTGCTGCTCGTGTTCCAAACGGTGGATTTGAGCTTGGACGATCGACAAATCGGCCGTCGATTGGTGCGCGGGAGCTAGCAGTTGGCTTTGCAAATTCGCCATGACTTTCTGGATTTCCAAAAATCGAGTATTTACTACTTCCCAGTCGTCTCGGCTGATAGAAGTTTCTGCCAAGCCTTGCGTGGCGATTTGCAGTTGCTCTATAGCCTGTTCCACAGCTTGGAGATTCGCCGATTGGCCAACCGATAAATCTTGCAGTTGTTGGCTCACCTGCTGGCGGACATCGAGCACAGCAGAGGCCACGATTTCTTGCAAAGAAGCTACCGACTCTCCTAAACTCAGCAACTGCCGCTGGATGTCGATCGACTCCTCAAAGCCCTCAGCCCTAGGCATTGCAGCCATTTGCTGACGCAGCGCTGCAATATCTGCAGACAACTGCTTGCGTAATTTAACAATTACCGTCACCGCCGTTTTTTCGACTTTATTGACAGACTTTTGGACTTGGGCCATTTCCGAATTTTGATGCACCCGCACTTGCTGCTCGAACCGATACCGGTTAGCAACATTCAGCGACAAAGCCAAGGTTAGGGGAGCCACCCCGTAAAAAGCTTGACCCGACACAGCCACCGCCAGGGAACCCACACCAGAGGCAGCCAGAGAGGCGTACTCTGCCATCTCCAGCCAGTGCCTTTGAGGAAAACTTGGTCTCAAGTGGTTTGCAACAGAGGGTTTTGGCTTCCGCACGGCTCTTTGGGTCATAGTATTTGCTCGTTGTTGGTAAGGTTGCGAGACTGGGTGGAGCATCGATTTCTATCCTTTTTCAGTTATATGTTTTAGATTATTTCTTGGCACTCTTCTATTTTTACCTTTGTGAGTAAGTTAAGGATGACTGCCATATTATTATGTATTTGGGAGCCTGTGACGATCGCGCCCAATTCCGGCTGTTAAAAGGTTCGCCCCAACGCGCCCTCTATTTTACAGGAGTTAGCGCGATCGGGTTCGGGCGATCGACAATAGCTGCCCAGGCTAACCGAACAATGCCTAAGACTATTTTAGATTTTAGATTTTAGATTAAAAGTTAAAAAAATGCGACCTACTGAGGGCGATCGTCGTTTGGAGCTTGTCGGGAGTTGCCTTGTTGTTCGCGCATTGGTATAATCTACTCTTTCTCGATTGCACCGCTCAAATTTACTGCAAAAATTGACCAATGAACTCAGAAAAACCCGGAATTGGCGATCGGCTAAAGTCTATTTTCAGTATCGCAATCTTTATCATTCTCGTACTAGGAGTAGGCTTTTTAAGCGTGAATTTTATTTCAGCTCTCTATGCAAAATTTTCTTAAAATTAGTCCTGGACGCATGGGGTTCAGAAACCAAGTTTCTTTACAAAAATACTTCGTCGCAGCCTCCTGATAAGGTAAAAAACCCGGTTTCTTTAGTCGGAGTGAGTCCCAGACTGTTTGAGATTCCCAACTTCTTCAAGAAGTCTCGCATCTTAAGCACGAGATCAGTTGTTTGGATTGCATTCTCCCTTCTTCCTTCTTCCTTCGGTTATAATTTCAACTGTAAAGATTGTGGTCTGGGTCTAGCCAGACAATATAAAAAACATTTTCACTAAAAAAGCCATGCACCCTGCCGTATTCATTAGCAGATATTTGAAACTGGTAGGGGATATTGATTAGGATATCTTCATTGGGAATCCCAAAGCCATTAGGTTCAGTAGTATTTTTCCAAACTATGCCATGACAGCGCAGACTTTTACTTTGATTATTGATAATTTCTTGAGCGTTCAATTGTGACAAATCGCGCAGCCTTCTCAGTAAAGACGCTAGATACTTAGCATCTCTACCGCCAATTGAAAACTTATCTTTGTCATCCTGATAATACCTGAAAGAAAAACTAATTCCTTCCGGTATTTTTACATCAAGACGATTGATGCTAGATAAAGATTCCTGGCGGCGTATATCTGCTTTCTTAATTTTCTTCGATGACACGGCTTTTGTAAAATTCTCTCATTGATTCCTTGGTAATAATAGCATGAGAAGGTTCATCTTTTGGCAAATCACCTCTAGCATTAATCCAAGGGTCTTCGCGGCGCACCATCAATTCTAACTCATAGGCATCGCAAAAGAAATATTCGTCGGATAACTCGTCTAAAAACTCTTGTACTTCTTCGGGAAATTCGGGTTTTTCGACTTCTTTCAGAATTGGCTTCCAGTCAAATTGTTCTTTGTATTCATAAAATAAAGCCGGGATAGTCGGCCCGTGCACCCAAGCTTCAAAATCTTCATCAAAAAGCGGTGTATCTTCAAAGGCTAAATACCATGCTTGGGCGTAGTACAAGAGTTTTTGTAGCTTGTGGTTGCTGAGATAGGAGCCTACGTCATTCGCGAACCAGATGTAGTAATCAGCGAGTTTTGAGGCTGTTGTGACTGTAGTTATTGTGGTCATATAACTCGACTCAATAAGTTTTGTATTCTATGATAGCACAGACTGTTAACAGTTAACTATTATAGGTTATAATATGTTTGTTTGCAGTTCAGTTTTTCTCAGATAAGGTTAAAGTTGATTTTTGATGAAGGTAGGCAATTAGAGATTGTGCAGGCAATTGAGCGGGTGAGAGACGGAATTTTCTGGAAACCAGGAAAAGCAATGTCTCATTTACTCAAAAGGATTAATTTAGGTCATTTAGGGCCGGATGCGACCCTTGAAGAATATAATGGAGTTATCAGTTTTATTGTTAGGGATGCTGATGCTCAAGTTTATGTGTATGTCTACGGAAAAACGTTTTATCCGACAGTTACCAGCAGTGTAAATAACACAATAGGGCTGGTAATGATGGGCTTGGATGGAGTTTTAGAAACGGCTTTTCCTCCAAAGGAACCGGAAAGCTACCTGGCTAATTCAATGTTTATTTATGTAGGTTTAGTTAAGGATTTGTTATGAATACTTTGGTAAAAAACTATTGTGTAATGGTTGAATTTCCTGATGTGAGTGGGGCTGAACATTTAGAAATGTTGCAACTTAGAGATGAGTTGGCAAAAGTTGAATCTCAACTGAGTGAGGAAGAGAAAGGTTTATTAGCAAATGCCGATCGACGGTTAGTTGAACAAGCAATGGAGTTTTATGAGGAGTTGTCGAGATTTGTGGATTTAACCCAGAAGCGCAAATTTGAGGAGATTATACCTCAGCGTTGGTGGTGGTATTTGGATGTTTTGGCATTGTTGCCGAATTTGAGGAAACAAGAGTTGACAAGCGGTGTTGTTTGAAATGTTTATTCACTGTCGATGTTTGTTAAGTGCGATCGTCTAGTTTTGATATACTGCTTTAGTACAGGTGACAAAGTGTAAAGACTTGCTTCTTTTTCAATCAAGCAGCGCCGCGATAGAGATTGCAATGCGTTTAGCAAATCGGATGATGATATTTGTGCATTTTGTAGCAATTTAGCGAAGTTGACTGGCTGGTTTTCTGTCGCCAACAATGACATAACTTGTTTTTCTAGTTCGGAAGTGCGATCGTACTGCTGCTGTAAAACATCTTTCAAATCTTCGGGTAACAATATAGTATCATCTATTAATAACTCACTCGCGCCGATTCCCAACTCTTGAATCAAAGTCGCCACGCTTTTTAACCATAAGGGATTGCCTTGGTAGCAGTGAATGAGTGCTTCGCAGTCATCGATTTCTGTTAATCCTTTATCTCTGAGAATTTCGGCGTTGCTGATTCACGGTATGAATCAACTTTTCGCTTGATGTTAAAAAACTCACCATACTTGGCTTATAGCAATTGGGAAATCTGAATTCCTACCTGTATTCAGCAACGCCAAAATCCCATCTCTTCTTCTCATCACAATCTTATCAATAGCCACCCTTCCACTGCGACGATTGTACCGAGATTGATCGCCCCTCACGCATCAAGAGCGATCGCCTCTCACAGCAAATACCAAACACTGCGATGATTCTACGAATTGCGATCGCCCTTCGCCCATAAAGATCGATCGCCCTTTCTTGTTTCTGATGAGCGATCGATCGCATAAAATGAAAGATCGATCGCCCTTCACACCAAATACCAAACACTGCAATGATTTTACTGAGATCGATCGCCCTTCACACCAAATACCAAATCGATGTCTGCGGTACAATCAAGATAAAACTTATGATTAATTGTTCAAAATTTCACACGCTCAACTGACTGCTGACTAACTAATGCAAAAACTTGCGGACTTGATATTCGCGACTTTCGGCGATCGCAATTTGCAAATCCCCCATTTGAGCATCCAACTCATCTATTGTGCTTTGTGGCACAGACTTCCACTTCTCCCTAGTTTCCCAGCGAATCAACATCACCACCTCATTTTCCACCGGATCTACCCAAATTTCTTTGCCTAAAAAACCGTCCAAACTTTTTAGTCCCGCCGTCCAAACTTCCTGATCTCGCTGAATAAACTGCTCCCACTTTTCTTGAGGTACTTTAAATTTTAGCCACTCAATTACCATCTTATTTCCTATTTGTAAATAGCTAATTAATCGTTGCCGATCGCAATTTTAATGATCAACTCCGTTCCCTCTCCCGGACGCGAAACACAGTGCAACTTACCGCCGTGCTTTTCTACTACTAAATGCTGGGATATTGCTAGACCCAAACCTGTGCTCGTGTCCTGACCTTTAGTGGTAAACAAAGGGTCAAAGATGCAGTCGAGGACTTCTTCAGTCATGCCAGGGCCGTTGTCACTAATGGCGATCGCAACTTCGTTTTCCCCTACCACGGAGGTCCGAATCCGAATTTCGGGATTGAATATTTCAGAGTTCGGCTTAGCTGAAGACAAGTAAGACTGATTTTGAATTTTACCATAATTTTCGGCATTTCTCCCCCCTTCTTCCAAAGCGTCGATCGCATTTGTCAACAAGTGCATGAACACTTGGTTTAAGTGCCCCGGATAGCAGTGAACTCGCGGCAACTCTCCGTACTCTTTAACTAGAGAAATCCCCGGCCTTCCCCCTTTAGCTTGCAGGCGATTTTGCAATATCAGCAAAGTGCTGTCCAAACCTTCGTGGATATCAGCCGGCTTCATTTGGGCTTCGTCGGTACGCGAGAACAAGCGGAGCGATCGCACGACATCGCGAATCCTTTCAGAACCGACTTTCATTGAATTTAGCAGTTTTGGCAAGTCTTTTTTGATGAAGTCTAAGTCTAATTCTTCTATCAAATCTTGAATTTCCGGCACGGGATGGGGATAATACTTTTGGTAAAGGTCGATCGTTCGCAGCAGTTCTTGAATGTAGCCGGTGGCGTGGCTGACATTGCCCGAAATAAAACTAACTGGATTGTTAATTTCGTGCGCTATTCCTGCTACCAACTGCCCCAGGGATGACATCTTTTCTGTTTGAATCAGTTGAGTTTGAGTTTGCTGCAAAATTAACAGCGTCTGCTCTAATTTAGCCGCTTGTTGTCGCAGGCGTTCTTCGGATTCTTGCAAAGCCACAAGAGACTGTTTGCTGTCTGTAATGTCCAATCCCACAAATACCGCCGCCGTATTGTTATGGTATTTTTGAGCTACTATTAGATAAGTTTTATTTTCTCCTCTGATGCTCGCTGTTACTTCTTGAGATGTTTTCTTTTTATGGTTGGCAAAGAAATCGTATACTAAATCGTTAAATTTGGGACTTGTATCTAAAAAACCTACTTTTTGACCTATAAATAGTTCGGCAGGCATTTTGTAAGCGCTAGCTAAATGTCGATTTACTCCCAAGTAGCGCAAATCGGAACTTACCCAAGAAACTAATCCCGGCACCGCGTCCAAAACAGCTTGAAGTTGCTCTTTTGCCTCTACGAGCGCTGATTCTGCTGCAAGGCGAGCGGAAATGTCGCGGGCGATCGCGCAGCGGTATTCGCAGCCACCGTATTCTAAATAATTGACCTTAACTTCGACGGAAAAACTGACGCCGTCTTTGGTTTTGTAACTGGTTTCAAAAGTGAGGTTGGTTTGCTGCTTGAGTTGGGCCCAGTGTTCTCGCCAATCCGATGCTGGCAACTGCGAATCGATGTCGCTAACTCTCATGTTTAGCAGTTCCGATTGCGAGTAGCCGAAAAGATGGCAAGCGGCTTTATTCGCGTAGCAAATTTGACCGTCGGAGGTACTAAAAAAGATTGTATCAGCAGCA
This sequence comes from Microcoleus sp. AT3-A2, assembly GCF_036705685.1. Classification (NCBI taxonomy): domain Bacteria; kingdom Bacillati; phylum Cyanobacteriota; class Cyanophyceae; order Oscillatoriales; family Microcoleaceae; genus Microcoleus; species Microcoleus sp. AT3-A2. The sequence goes on along the minus strand of NZ_JAUBVF010000035.1, from coordinate 12,040 downwards.
TTTTCGAGGGCAATTTGAGTTAGTTGTGGTATTGTTTCTAACTGCTTGCTTTTGACCTCTGACTGAAATTTATTATAGCAATTCGTTTGAGCGGGAGCCTCACCTATCTTAGATGTCAACAAAATCAAACCGCCGATCGCACCTTCGTTATTTTTCCAAGGCTGAAATACCCATCTTACCGACTCGCTGACAGAGCCACTTGCGGTTTTTCCTGATACAGATGCGATCGATCGCCCTGCCACAAACTCGCTGTATTCCAAAACTCCCGTCAAACAAGCCTGGGCATTTTGCTCCCAATATTCCGGGAGATTCGGGAACAGTTCCCAATGAGATCGGCCGAGTGCCTCGCCGTCGCCCCACCCGCAATCTGTTTCCCAGCGACGGGAAACCGACAGATAGCGCATTTCACAATCTACCATTGCCACGGCTTCGGCGGAGCGCTCCACAAACCGCCGAAATCGCTCTTTACTCTCGGACACGGTTGCCTCTGCGGGTTGTTGGGCGATCGGGAAAGTCCCGTCAACGTACCTTCCCAGTCCCTGACTTTTTTGCTGAACTGGCTTAGTGTGCACGGTTTGGGATTTCCTCCATAGCTGTCAAGTTTGAAAAATTCTGTTTGAGACCAAAAATGCTGTTTTTCCCTGATTTCCTCTCTCGGACAATACCCTTAGAGGGTATCACCCATCATTGATATCATTTTTGATGGGGATATGTCTATAGGCATTAGTGTCAGTTTAAGACCAAAGCTAGTGCCCGGTTGCTGTTTGACGATTAGGCATAGATCGCCCTGGCGCCCCCAAATAGTCGGAAGGGACTGGAGTGAGATCTTGTCTCCCCCGACTATTCCAGGGCGCCAGAGGGCAGCGAAACTAGGCAAAAAACGAGAGAGACAAAGGGTTTTAGGCGATTGTTGACACCAATGTTCTATAGGTACTCAAGAAAGTTTCCCCAAACTTTGATATTCAGAAGATTTCCTAATGATTGTTCGGTATTTTATACAAGTTCCCAAAAGAATGCAACTGTAGGCCCGCGATCCAAACCTTGAGCTTCATCAGTCATTCGCAATCGAAAATCGAACATGGTATGAGATCGTGTAGTCAGTGCGATCGCCAGATAGCTTGAGAATGCAAGAGAGCGCTCAAACAAATTTGTGCGTAAATTCACTGGTAAAATCCACTCTCCCTTTCCGTAACATTGCAGGATCTAATCTTTCAGTCGTGTTGCAAGTCATCAAAACTACGAGTTTTTGCTGAAATTGAATGCCTTGATCGTCGATGACGCTTTGATACAAAGTTCCGTCCAGCAAACTCAAAATATGTTCAGTTTTGTTAGTGCGTTGGGCCTCTGCAGTCGATCGATCTTGAGCCAAATTATCAGCCTCATTGATAATAATACAAATCCGCTCTAAATAACTCGGTGGCACAAAATTTTCCACAGCATCATGGTCTAAGATAAAAATCACATAACCCAGAGGCACTAAAATTTCCTTTGCTACCGCTTGCGTCCAAGCAGTTTTGCCCGTCCCCGGTTCGCCACTAACCAAAACAGCCAACTGATTTTGATCCAAAATTGCCTGCTGAACTGTATCGGTAAAACTTTGAACCTCCGCAGAAAACGTGCGAATTGGGAACTGGCTGTGAACCTGTCCGACGCGGCTTTTGTACCCGCCCAGAATCACCGCTAAATTATAAGTTGCCTTGCTAACTAGCGGCGCCATATCTTGGCAAATTAGAGTGTAACAGCGTCTTCCCCTGTCGTAACTGTCAATTTGCAGCCAGCAGCCGAATCGAGTCCAAGAAGCATAAACAGTACCCAAAACTTCCAAGCGTTCCCAGCTAATAAATCGTTCCGGGGGATAAGAAAAATGTCTATCCATAAAAGACTGGGTAATTGCATCGGGTTTCCCTAGCAAATCCAGAACTTTGAAAACAGTAATCTCTTGGAGTTTGTTGAGAACGTAGTCGATGGGAATGCTAGCGCGGCTGACCAATTGCACCACCGGCGTTTCGGTAACTAAAACATCTTTGTAGCGGTAATCCGGGTAAACAGGCTGCGGAGTAATGTAATCCCAAAATTCATCAATTTCGTAGCGAGTATTTTCCGAGAATACATTTAAAATATTTGCCCACCAAGTATATTGGTGTCGTCCCATTGCGTCGGCAATGTCGCTAGCTGCCCCTAAAGTTTTTTGAGCTAGTTCTAATGGGTCGCTAGACGCTAAATGTACCAAGTGTTCCAAATCAAGTTGACGGTAAAAAGGTCGCCAACCCGATCCTAGCAGACCTCTATTTTGAGAATTGTTTTGATAAAAATTGTTTTCGCGATCGCCCATATCTGCCGCACTCATTTTGCAAAACTCCTACTTACTCTTATTTTACAGTTTTTGTGGTACACATTCTACAAAAAAAGTGAAAATTATCAACTTATTTTGAGATAAGCGGGCGGCACAAAATCTACTAGCCAAACTTTGTTTTCCGAGCAGTAAAATGTATGACCATCGCGTTGCATGGCTGCGGCATCTACAGTAAAGACTACCGGGATGCCATGTCTTGCACCTACTTGGCGCGCCGTCTGGATATTCACGGACAAATGAACATGATGTCGCGACATTTTCCTAATTCCTTGACTGAGAATAGACTCGACGGCTGTGCTACCTGTTCCGTGATATAAAATATCCGGGGGAATAGCGGGTTCTAACTGCAAGTCAACCTCTACGCTGTGTCCTTGGTTGGCACGAATTAGAGTGCCTGTGGAGTCAAAGGAAAAGCGCTGCTTGTCGTTTTGCGCGACTACTTTTTTGAGTTCTGCAAGCTGAAGGGTAAAGTTATTTTTTTGGCACGCATCGAGGAGTTCGCTAACAGGAACCCAGCCACCGGGAGCGAGTTCAATGCCGATGCGCGAGGGGGCGTGACGCAGGTGTTTGCTGAGATATCTGCTGATTTTTTCTAATCGAGAATCGTTCATAGTTTTACTTTATTTATTGAGCTTTTAAATCACCTTTTACAAAATCTCAATAGCGGGTTATCTTGTTGATGGGGTGCGGGTTTGTTGAATCTGTTTGCACTGCCAGAGGGCGCTTGAGTGAACCCGCCTCTACAGGTTTCCGGAAAATGCTTCCCGGACGTAAAAAATGGTCTTACGCGCGAATTATAGCGGTAAGGTGCGGCCTTACGCACCTACATAATTAGGTTAGGCGACCGGGAACCAGAAACTGTTCTGGGTGCAATTTTCACGAGTTTTATCTTTTGATAATTATCAAAAAATTTGCCTTCTGCCGAATGCCTTCTACCTTGGAATAACTCCGCCAAAAATAGCAAAATTTAGATAGCGCCAGTGACATCCTACTTCGGCAAAACCTGCTTCTGCAAGCCAGTTTGTCTGCTCTTCCACAGAGGAGGGAATATCTTCTTCTCGATATTTTTGAAACCAGGCTGCATCGTCTTCTCCGTTAGCTTTCATGTACTGCCGCCACAACTGTTCGTATTGCTCAGTCAGCCGGGGAGTAGCACCTGTCACAATATCTCGAATTAGCAAAATTCCCCCTGGATTCATCGAGTGGAAAAGTTTGTGAAATAGCTGTTGTTTACCTGCGCTGTCGAGGTGGTGGATTGCCAAGCCTGAAACTACCAAATCGTAACCGCTGCCAAAATCATCTTCGGCAAAGTTTCCTTGCTGCAAGGTCAGCCGTTCTCGGAAAGCAGACAAGTTAGTTTGGCAAGTTTTCAGCATATTTTGGGCCATGTCAAAGGCTAGGACTTTTGCTTGAGGAAATGCTTGCAGAATCATAGCCGACAGTATGCCAGTTCCCGCGCCTAAATCCAGAACTTTTATGTTAGCATTAGTTTCAGAAGGGATGAGCTGCAATATTACATCGTGTTGCTCGCCATAGCGCGGAATGAGGCGGGGAATTAAGCCGTCATAATCAAAGGCTCTTTGTTCAAAATGGTCGCGTACAGCGTCTAAATTCACAGACGATTTTCCTCAAATTGTTAATAGTTGAGTGCGTCAAGCCAGTTGAGCGGTTTTCTTCTCTGAAGGCATATTACATTTGATAATACAAAAAATATACAAACCTGTCAAGATGTTGAAGAAAATAATTTAAAAGAAGTTACGGACGATCGCCAGACAGGAACTTTGTGCGCCAAAACCCGCCCGTGATTTGGGAACTGTCTAGCCCTGCACATATATCTCCTTCAGTGCAGATGAGGCAGAATGCCACACACCCGCAAGCCTGCCGAAGACGAGACTTTGTGCCAGATACTAGGAGTAATTGTGAGAAAAGATTTGACAGTTATGATATCCGTTTTAAACAAAAATGTAACTGTCGGTGTGTGCTCCCCACTATCAATTCCTCAGTAATTCCCCCTAGTAAAATATAAAAGATAACAAGATAAAAAGGAATGAGCCAGCAGCCGATGATCGGCTATATCTGAAAAAATCAGTCCTCAGATTGACAAACTTTAGCCAACTATAAACAAAAATTGAGTTGACTTCCGAGTGGATGTGATACCTACCAATTTTTCAGGAAAATGAAGAGATACAAAATATTACACCAGTCGGTGCGGGAAAGAAAATTGTGATAATGAATCAGGATGCGAGTAGATTAGGTGTCAGCCGTCAGGGGAAGATAGAAGCAATGGAAATCCAACAACGGAGTAAGGATAAGCCCGATCGCCCGCAACAAAACGCGTCCGATCGGCTAGGTCAATTTTCTACGACCAAAGAACTAGATTGGTCGCTACAAGAATGTTTAGATTTTAAAAGAGCGATCGACCGATCGGCACTTGCGATGAGGACGGACGGGCGAGGAATTATCAACTATGTCAGCGAACGAGTTTGCTCAATCTCCAACTATTCGCAAGCCGAACTAATCGGCTGCCACTTCGGCATCCTCCATTCGGAATATAAATCTTCGGAAATCATCAAAAATCTGCTATTAACTGTTGCCAAAGGTGAAATTTGGCAAGGAGACATTCAGAATAAAGCCAAGAATGGAAGTGATTATTGGGTGTACGCAGCAGTAGTTCCACTGTTGGACTCTAAGGGAAAACCCTATCAGTATTTGGCGATCGGATTCGACATCACCGATCGCAAAGCCGTTGAAGCAGCCCAAGCCGAAGCCAACCGGGCAAAAGACGAATTTCTGGCGATCGCATCCCACGAACTGCGATCGCCCCTGAGCGCGATTTTGGGATGGGCGCAGCTAGCTCGATCGCGCAATTTCAACGAAGCCACCACCAGCCGGGCTTTGGAAATCATCGAGCGCAACGCCAAATTACAAAACCGACAAATAGACAATCTCCTCGACCTCTCGCGGTTGCTGCGAGGGAAAGTGTGCCTGAACATCGGCCAAGTTCACCTCCCATCTATCATAGAATCTGCGATCAACACCCTCCGTCCCGCCGCCGATGCCAAAAACCTTCGCGTAGAAAAACATTTCGACCCCGCCGTCAGCTACGTTTTGGCAGATGCAGAACGCTTGCAGCAAGTAGTCTGGAACCTCCTTGCCAACGCCATAAAATTCACCCCAGAATCGACACCATACCCAGTTCAAGTGCGGATCGAGTCTACTGAGTCGGGCGTCTTGATTCGGGTCAGCGACAGCGGTTGTGGCATTGACCCCAAATTGTTGCCGCACATCTTTGACTACTTCCGCCCTGCAGACAGCTTCCAGAACAAGGAACAAAATCGGCTTGGGCTCGGGCTCTCAATTGTGCAGCAGTTAGTGGAACTGCACGGGGGAAGTGTTTGGGCTTCGAGTCCCGGTCTCGGTCAGGGGGCGACCTTTGGGGTGCGGCTACCGATTGCCAAGGAAAATGCACAGGACGATCGCACTGCTGCGATCGCCCAAAGGGAAAGCAGACCCGGATCGGTTTCCAAACCCCTAGCGGGAAAGCAAGTCCTGGTTGTCGAAAGCAGCGCCGAAATCCGCCAATTTCTCAAAACAGGCCTCGAAGCATTTGGAGCCAAGGTAACAGCGGTGGGTAGCGCCGCCGAAGCGATGGCCGAGTTGCAACAGTCGCGACCCGACGTGTTGGTGAGCGATATGACGGTATCGGGAGACGACGGCTGCGATTTGATCCGCCGCATCAGAGCAATGGAAATGTCCGAGCACAGGGAACTGCTGCCGGCTGTGGCGCTGACGGGAGGCATCGAGGAAGAAGATTCGGCATCGGCGCTGGAGGCGGGGTTTCAGAGGCATTTGTCGAAGCCGGTGGAAGCGAATCAGTTGGTGAGCGCGATCGCCCAATTGGCTGGACTGACTGGATTCGGCTCCGGAGAGTGGGGTTCGGCAAATGTCCGGGCGACCACACCCCAGGCCCCGCTGCCGGAACCTAACAATTTTGACGACAAAAATCATTGGGAACAATTAACAAGTGACAGCCGAGAATTACCGCTGTTGCTGGTAGTAGAAGACAACAATTTTCTGCAGGCTTACCTCCAAACTTTATTAAGTCCGTACTATCGAGTCGCCGTGGCAAGTGACGGGGTGGAAGGTTTAGAAAAAGCCAAAAGTTTGCAGCCAAATTTGATTGTTAGCGACCAAATTATGCCCAGACAAAACGGACTAGATTTGCTTAAGGAGATTCGGAACACGCCAGAATTGAAATCGACTCCGGTAATCTTTTTGACAGCGCGAGCGGGGATGGAATCTCGGATCGAAAGTTTGGATGCGGGTGCTGACGATTATATCTCTAAGCCTTTTGACGAGAGGGAATTGCTCGCGAGGGTGAGAAATTTGTTGCGATCGCACTCAGCCGAACAGCAGTTGGCGGAACTCAACCGTCAGTTGCAGCAGCAGAAACAGCAGCTAGAAACAGTGAATCGAGCCTTGCATTATTTGGCAAATTACGACAGTTTGACTGAGGTAAGAAACCGCCACTCTTTTAATGAATATCTCGATACGGAATGGCGACGTTTGGCGAGGGAAGAAGCACCGCTGTCTTTGATTATGTGCGACATTGATTATTTCAAACTTTACAACGACACTTATGGTCACCAAGCGGGGGATGAATGTTTGCGGCAAGTGGCGGCGGTGATCCAGCATTCGGTAAAGCGAGCGGCAGATTTAGTAGCGCGTTACGGTGGAGAAGAATTTGTAGTAGTTTTGCCGAATACGGATATTGAAGGTGCCACTTGCGTAGCTGAAATGATCGCACAACAGGTGCGGGGTTTGCACATAGCTCACGCTAAGTCTGCTGTCAGCGAATATGTGACGCTGAGTTTGGGTGTAGCTTGCTGCATTCCGGGGGCGAAGTCGCAGCCGGGGGATCTAATTGCGATGGCCGATGAGTCGCTTTATCGGGCGAAAGAAGCAGGGCGCGATCGGGTTTCGGTTGCCACATTTCAAGGATAATATAATAGTTAAATCAACTTGTATGGTGCGTCTGACATCGATCGTTTCAATTTAAACAAGTTTTTTGGATCAGACGCACCATACCAATGTGATTCCAAAGTTGGGCGAATTCAAATTACTATAAAATAGTTAAACGAGGTCGTGCCATGACAGCAAGCTTAGACAAACCAAAAGACCAGCGCCTAATTCACTCCGGGATTGATTGGCAACAATTCAAGCTAATCGAGCAGGGGTTTTCTGATTCCCCCGGCATCCGACTTTTTTATCTCAAAGGTGAGGTAGAAATCTTCGCAGTTTCGCAAGAACATGAAGTCTTTAGCGGTGTCATCGCCCTGTTGCTGGGTACGTATTTTGTAGAAAAAGAAATCGATTTTACTACCACAGGAAGCTTTACCCAGGAAAAAGAAGGAAAAGCCTCCGCACAAGCAGACCAATCTTACTTAATTGGCAAAGCATCGGGAGGCATTGCAGACCTCTCGATCGAAGTTGTATTTACTAGCGGTAACGAAAGCAAGTTGAATCGTTACCAAGCCTTGGGAGTCCCCGAAGTTTGGTTTTGGGAGGATGGAGTATTTGGCCTGTATCATTTGCGATCGCACGGATATGAAAAAATTGACCAAAGCGAAATATTGCCTGATTTAGATATTAATTTATTGTCTCGCTGTCTGCTGATTGCTTCAAGGGTGGAAGCGGTTAAAGAATGGAGGCGAGGCATTTCGGGAGATTAGATGAAAAGTGTTTTGTGAGTGCGACACCGCCTGCAATCCGAGTTACAAATTGCAATACTGGCGATCGCGATCGGGTGGTTAATAAGTGCGTGCGATCGCTGGCATAATCCCCAAAACGCCAGAGATATTTTATTTAAGGTAGATACCGACATCAGATTTTAGCAACTTTTCTAGGAGGTTATTGCCCTATGTCCTCTCAACAACCAAACCCTACGACCACTTCTGACTGGCGCTTGCACTTTGGCAGCCTTTCACAAGAAGCGAAGCATACAGTTAACGTGCTGTTGTTAATAGCACGAAATTCTGGCTTTTATAAATTGGAACAAATACTGTCAAATTTGACTAATCTGAATCTGGAAAACAATCAAATATCAGACCTAACACCCTTGCAATCTCTGACCAATTTGACTAATCTGAATCTGGGAAACAATCAAATATCAGACCTCACACCCCTGCAATCTCTGACCAATTTGATAGAGCTGAATCTGGAAAACAATCAAATATCAGACCTAACACCCCTGCAATCTCTAACCAGTTTGAAATATCTGAATCTGGACAACAATCAAATATCAGACCTAACACCTCTGAAATTTCTGACCTGTTTGACATATCTGAATCTGGACAACAATCAAATATCAGACCTAACACCCCTACAATCTCTGACCTGTTTGACATATCTGAATCTGGACAACAATCAAATATCAGACCTAACGCCCCTGAAATCTCTGACGATTTTGACATATCTGAATCTGGACAACAATCAAATATCAAACTTAACACCGCTGAAGTCTCTGGTCACCAATTTGATTAATCTGAATCTGGACAACAATCAAATATCAGACCTCAAACCCCTGCAATCTCTAACCAGTTTGAAATATCTGAATCTGGAAAACAATCAAATATCAGACCTAACACCCCTGCAATCTCTGACCAATTTGACCGATCTGAATCTGCTGGAAAACAATCAAATATCAGACTTAACACCCCTGCAATGTCTGACCAATTTGAAAAAGCTGTCTCTGCCTAACAATCTTTTATCAGACCTAACACCCCTCCAATATCTGTGGAAAGCTATCGCCAATTCCACAGAGCGAGTCGATCGCACCCGTGCCACAGCAGCGATCGAATTTGCCTACGCAGCTCTCGGCAAGACTTGCCCGAAAATTATTTTTTGTTCTAGTCCCCACTCCGCCCTAACACAGTTAAAACAATTGAATGATCCCACTAATAAAAATGATTTTTTTCAGCGTATTTACAAACAGCTAGAACCAGCCTGTCTGCCGTTTAGGTATATATATTTTTTGTGCGTGTATTATTTCGCACTAACAAGTGAGCAACCACAGCCAAAAACAGCTTTTTTCCAGCTTATTTACGAACAGCTAGAATCGGCATATAAGCCTTTTAACTTAATAAGATATAGTAGTTCGTATTTGCCACAATTAATAGAATGGGAGCGGCAGATCACACAAGAATTGCAACGTGATTTTTGGGAATATTGTAGAGACAACTCAACGTCGATCGTTAATCGGGCATTCCTGTGGGATACAATCTGTGTGGCTGACTTCTGTGTCTCTGTACTTAGAATTGTTCTCAACCCAGATGCACAAAAAGCTTTTGAATGCTTGAAGCACCTTTTAGTTGAATGTGGCTGGATTTTTGCGTTTGACAAGGTTTGCTATGTGTGCGATCGCCCTTTAAAACTCTCCCTCGACAGCGAACATCGACTGCACGCAGAAGGAGAAAGCGCGCTCGAATTTAGTGACGGCTACAAACTCTACTCCTATCACGGCGTCACCTTGCCCGAAAAATACGGAGAAATTCACCCCAATCAGTGGGAATCTACCTGGATTTTAGAAGAAGAAAATGCCGAATTAAGGCGAGCGTTAATTCAGGGAATTGGTTAAGCCAGAATTTGCCAATAATTGCAAGCCACAGAATTAGATTGCTGGCAAGAATACACGCTGCTGATAATTGATGTTGATATTGATGGCTTCTATCCTGATGATGATGTTCCTGAAAACGCGAGACAGAAAACTAACCTTTGTATTCTTTCATTTGCTGGCGAATGGCTGCCTCAATCTTAGTATCAAAATCCGAATCTCCCACTTTTGTTATAATTGAATTCGATCGCTTTTTCCGCCGATCTAAGTAGGCTTGCAGTGCAGCTTTATCCCCGCGATTTTTAAGAAAATAACGTTTCAATTCTCCATCTGACATTGCAGTATAATCTACTTGGCTCATTAAAATACCTCCCCATTTGGAGCAATTTCAATCTCAATTTCCTCGTCATATCCAGCCAATACGAACAAGTTTTTGCTTCTCTCGTCAATACAGATGAGGTGAATAGGTTGTAATGCCAAATATGTCAAGTAGTAACTAACTCGATACAAACCCTCTAGCTGCGCGTAGGTAGGCATCCAAACCAAAAACTTTCTCGAAACTGGCATCTATTGTAGCATTCCTGTTTGCGATCGCACTTTCACCCTCGAAGATAACGTCTATCAGTGCAGCAAAGAGTTATGGAATTTGGTTTGTGGCTCTTGACAGCCATGTATTACGAATGTAGTGTAAAGTGGCGGTAGAAAAGCTCGATCGACCGACACCAGCAAACAAAATGGATAAAAAACCTATGCAACCTATCCGACAAGGCGACGTAATTCTCACCCCCGTACCGAAAATCGAAGGAGAAAAAAAATCTCACCTAACTCTCGCCGAAGGTGAAGTCACCGGACATTGTCACCAGATTATTGAGGGACAAGCTGAACTTTACGAAAAAGACGGCACTCTGTACTTGCGGGTGCTTTCACCGACAGCTTTATTGAGTCACGAAGAACACCATGCGATCGCAATTCCCGAAGGTAATTGGATGGTGCGAATTCAGCGGGAATATGAGCCACAAGGTTGGAGGTATGTCGCAGACTAAGGTTAAAAAACTAACGCAAGAACAAACAGCTTTGATTCCAGTTTATCGGGAAAAGTGGAGAGCGATCGCGCTTTCCACTGGCCCGATAAATCGCTCTCAAGCGGAGGAAACAATTAAATTGGCTTACAGTGCGATCGGCAAAAAAGCACCGGAAATCATTTGGCAGTTTGTGGGATTTTTGCATTTTGGTTCTTAATTTACCTCATTCCTACGGCAGAAATTGGATGGTTTTTCAATACATTGTCCGGGATTGCGGCTTGATTTATCCCTATGACAAAGTTTGCATTGTCTACGAAAAGCCGATCGCACTTTCTGCAGACAGCAACCACCGCTTGCACGCCGAAGGAACACCAGCGGTACAATTTGCCGACGGTTTTTCGATTTACGCCTATCACGGCGTGATTTTGCCCGAATGGTACGGCAGGCTGCACCCGCACGAGTGGCAGTCTAAGTGGGTGTTGAAGGAACAGAATGCAGAAGTTCGGCGGGGATTAATTCAGGGCATTGGTTACGATCGCATTTGTCAAGAATTAGCGGTGACAGAATTAGATTGTTGGCAGGAATACACTTTATTAACCATCGAGTTTGAGGATGATTTTGATCAAATGGGTAATGCAAAGCCAGTTTATTTGTTAAAAATGACTTGTCCGAGTACGGGACACATTCACGCTTTGCGAGTGCCGCCTGATGTAACATCTGCTAAAGAGGCAATTCGCTGGGTAAATTGGGATATTGACCCAGAGGAGTTTTCCGTGCAAACCTGAGTAATACAAATTTAAAAAAGTGTTGCTACAATCATTAGTCTTATACCAATTGTTAAAAGTCACAGATACCCGCGCCAGACTTAGGATCAGCCGTTTCCCTACCCGATATCTGTACCTCATTGAAATACTCACCGTCCTGAAGGAGCGGTGATTCTTGACGCTTCATAGGGTTCTGCTACCGAAGTAGTCTAACAATCCCTCTGCGCCCGTTTTGAGTCGTGGCGATTCCCCATCCCGACTTTTTCGATATTTTTGGATGCGTTTTGAT